>JAFAUA010000553.1 GCA_019243595.1 Acidimicrobiia bacterium | reverse complement strand
GCGTCGGGAGGCGCCTGATGGCCGAGACGGCAGCCGCCGTCCTTGCAGCACGGCCGCGCAACGGGCTGTACCTTTGGGTGCTCGAACAGAACAGGGTCGCGCAGGGCTTCTACGCGGCGCGCGGCGGAGAGCACGTCGATGGCCGGCTCGCCGGGCCCTTCCCGGGGGGCGGCCGCGCCTACGCCCTCCGCTACGTCTGGCGCGACCCGGCGACGCTGCTTTAGACCTTGCGCCCGGCGAAAGCGAGGAGGCGTTGGTCGGGAGGCGCAGCGCCCCCACACGGCTGCTCGGCGTCGAAGAACCCCGGCACCCGCATCTCGGGCTGCACCGTCTTCTTACCGACCTCGATGGCGGTCTCGAGGACCTCCGTGTCCTGGATCGGTTGACCCGTCGCCTGGGCGATGTCGCAGTTGTGGGTCGACACGTCGAAGATGGCGATGTTGAGGGCGATGCCAGCCGGCATCTCGCCGAACGGGAGCTTGACGATCTTCTCGAGCACGCCGGGCTGAGAGAACCCCGCCATCGCCTTGTCGGCGGCTGCGTTGAAGGAGGCCTTGTAGTCGTCGCCGAGGAGGTCCTTCTCACCACCGAGCAGTTGGCCAACGAGCTCGTCGGGCACCGAACCCTGTTCGGCGACCATTCCGAAGTAGGTGGCTCCGCCCGTCACGTGGTTGAGCACATCCCGGACCGTCCACTCCGTGCACAACGTCGGATTACTGAGCTGGTCGGGCGTGATCCCGTCCACCAAACGCCGGCTCTCGGTGATCACCCGCTCCATCGTCGTCACAGGATCCATCGGCTCCTCCTTGTCGATGCCGACTCTTTCTAGCCCCACGCCGGCGGAGCATGGAGGTCGTCCCGCTGCAACCGGCCGTAGAGCCAGGCCAGCTCCTCGCGCGCATCGTCGAAGTGGGGGAGAGCAGCGCCCGGCTCGAGCTTGCGCAGAATCTGCTCCCGTGACTGCGGCAACCATGCCGAGACGAACTCGTCCGACCAGTCGCGGTGTGTGGCACCGATGGCGAGATCGACGAGGTGTACCTCGGCTTCCTGCCACCGACGAGAGGGCAGGCTGCGCAGCTCCCGCTCGCGTCCACCGACATCCCGGCTGATCGCAGACCATGCATGGTCCGGCACCTGTTGCCACGTGTGCTCGACGGCGAGCGCCGATTGCCGGACGTCCTCGATGATCACGTCTGCGGGCCTTGACGAACCGGCTTCGATCTCAGCTGCCCGCGCCTCGTATCCACCCGGATACTGGTCGACCACGACGCCGGCGACAGCAGCCTCGGCGCGCCGCACATGGCTGTCGGCGTTGCGCGCCACATGAGTGAGCACGTGGCCGACGCTCCAGTCGGGGAGCAGACTGGGCTTGCGCATGTCGTCGTCCGAAAGGTCCTCGATCCGCTCAAGCAGCCGTCTGTGAGCGGCAGCCACCGCTTCGATGTCTTCGACCGGAGCTGGCAACGAACTCACGTCAATCCCTCCTTCACCCACGCCTCGTACCGCTGGGGATCGGACCACGCGCCCGACACACGATCGAACTCCGCGGCCTCCGGCGCCATCCACTCCGTCCGACCCTCACGGACGGCTGTCGACGAGGCGTCATGGCTTACGTCGAGCAGCGTTAGGCCGTCGGGTACCGGGAAGGGAGGCCGGGGAGCAATGACGACCGTCGGCAGCCGGGCGATGGCGGCATCTCGCGCGTCGACCGAGCCACCGTAGAACGCGGGGTCATCGACCTGCGCCCACTTGTCGGCGCCCATCACCACGACGTCGTATCCAGCCGCCAGGTCGGCGATGAGCTGCTGGTCGGTCACGACCACTCCGAGCCACGGCCTGTGCGCGGCAGCGGCGTGCAGCACCGCAACACGGTCCTCGAGTCGGGGACGTTCCACGTCCTCCTTGGCCAGCGCCACCCGCGAAAGGATGAGGTCGACGACGTCGAGACGGCACTGGTCACGGGCCGCCTCGGCGATGGCCAGGTGCCCGACGGTCAGCGGATTGAACGAACCGGGAAATGCACCTCTACGTGTAGGGGCCACCACCGACGCTCCAGCCGCTGTCGTCGCGCTCGACGACGACGAGTGCACCAGCAGGGAACCCCACGAGGGTTTGATCCGGATTCCCCATAACGAGCAACCCGAGGAGATGCTCGATGTGGGGAAGATGCCCGACGAGCATCACGTCGTCGCCCTCGGTCTCGAGCCTGGTCGCCCATCGCGTCGGGTCGTCGTTCGGCGATAGACCTTCCGCCTCCTCGTGCGGCACGCTCAGGACCTCCGCCCAGATCTCCGCCGTCTGGCGGGCCCGCGCCTTGTCCGAGTGGAAGATCTGCGCCGGCTTCACTCCGAGCTCGGCTGCGCCTCGTTTGGCGACCCGACGTACGCGGTCAACGCCACCATCGGTCAGCCCGCGCTCGGGGTCGACCTCCGCACTTTTCGCCTCGCCGTGCCGCACCAGGTAGACCCGCATGGCCTCAAGCTACGGTCAAGGCGTGGCCACGGACGCCCTCGAGCGCGTCGGAGACTTCGACCTGACATGGGGCGAGAGCCTGCGGTGGGACGATCGACGCAACCGGCTCTACTTCGTCGACTGCATAAGCCAGAGGCTCCACTGGCTCGACGGGGGAGAGCCGCCGCTGCACACGCTCCAGCTCCCGAACGTGCCGACGGGAGTCGTCCTGACCGAAGGACCAGAGGTCGTCGTGTGCCTCGACGAGGGCCTTACCGTGGTCGACCCCGATTCAGGGCGAATCGAGCTCTTAGCCGCCTACCCCGACGGCATGCATGGTCGGGCCAACGATGCCGGCGGCGACGGAGCCGGAAGCCTCGTGACCGGGACTCTCAACATCGCTCCTGGTCCGGGGGCGCTCTGGTGGTTCTCGGCGACCGGCGGCTGGCGCCAACTCGACGAGGAGACGGGCAACACCAATGGGCCGGTGGTGGTCGAGTTCGGCGGTGAGGAGACGCTCGTGGTCGGCGACACCATCGCGGGCCTCGTGTACGCCTATCCCTACGACGGCGCCTCGGGCTCGGCGGGCGCCCGTCGAGTGCTCGCCGATTACTCGACGGTCGGAGGCGCACCCGACGGCGCCGCTGTTGCCGCCGACGGCAGCATCTGGAGCTGCGTCTTTCGAGGCAGCAAGATCGTGCGCCTCACCAACGACGGCATCGACACCGTTCTCGACGTGCCATCGCCGTACCCGAGCGACGTCGCCTTCGCAGGGCCGGCGCTCGACCGCATGTATCTCACGTCGATCGCCCTCGACATCGGCGAGGGCGCGCCAGGCGACGAGGCTCGATGGCTGGCCGTGCTCGACGGCGTCGGCCATGGCATGCCCGAACCGCGCTTCGCACTCTGACGCAGCAGGTGCCGACGACCGCGCCCCGGATCCGCACGGGCTCCGCGGTCGATTCAGTTTGCGCTTAACGCCGAGGGCTGACCGAGACCAGCCTGTATCGTCCGCCCGTGCGAGCGCCGGCCGTTGTGCGCGGGGGAGCGGCGATGCGCACCGCCATCGGTCTCGCCTTTGCCTTGGCTCCACGGTCGATCCTCCGCAGGACGCTCCGAGGGGAGCAGCCCAGCGCCTCGTTCGTGCTCTTCGCCCGCACGGTCGGCATACGCGACACGTTGTTTGGACTCGGGTTGCTGCTCGCGTCGTTCGCCGACGATGCCTCCGCCACACGCCGTTGGCTGCAGCTCTGGCTCGCGAACGAGGCTGCCGACATCCTCGCCGCCGGCGCCGCGTCGCGTCAGCTGGGCTTCGCGGGCGCAGCGGCCGCCGCCCTGCCGCCGGCATCGCTGCTGACTGCGGACATCTGGGCGCTCCGGCGCGAGGAGATGCGATGACCGCAGCCCCCGCGGCCATCGTCACCGGTGCCAACTCTGGCATCGGCCTCGAGACCGCACGCGGGCTGGCGCGCGCCGGGTACCGAACCGGTCTCCTCTGTCGCAACCAAGAGCGGGCCGAGATTGCGCGTGCCGACATCGCCGCATCGGTGCCCGATGCCCAGCTCGAGACCCTGTTGTGCGACCTCGGCCTGCAGGCTGACGTTCGACGGGCCGCGGCCGACATCGATGCGCGGTTCGACCGCCTCGACGTCCTGGTGAACAACGCGGGCGTTGAACTGCAGCGAAGGGAAGAGACGGCAGAGGGGATCGAGACGATGCTCGCCGTCAACCACCTCGGGCCCTTCCTGCTCACCAACCTGCTCCTGCCGCTGCTGCGGCGCAGCGCCCCGAGCAGGGTCGTGGTTGTCGCCTCTGAGGCCCACAAGTTCCGCCGCCTCCGTCTCGACGACATCCAGGCTGAGCGCCGCGGCTACGGCCTGCTCGGGTTCCCGCGCTACGGCGAGACGAAGCTGATGAACATCCTGTTCACCAAGGAGCTGGCCCGCCGGCTGGAGGGAAGTGGTGTCACTGCCAACTGCCTGCACCCTGGAAGCATTCGGAGCGGCCTTGGGTCGCCCCCGAGATTCATCCGCCCCCTCGTCGGGCTCTTCCTCCGGTCACCGGAAGCCGGTGCGCGGACGTCCCTCACGGTCGCCACCGATCCCGCCCTCGACGATGTCAGCGGCGTCTACTTCATGCGCTCGAAGCCGGCCGACAAGCGCCTCAGCCGCCAGGCCAGGGACGACGACCTCGCTCGTGCCCTCTGGGCGCAGTCCGAAGCCCTCGTCGGGCTCACGTAGGGCTGTACCCCGGGGG
>JAFAUA010000441.1 GCA_019243595.1 Acidimicrobiia bacterium | reverse complement strand
TCGGCCCGCAGCACGATGTCGGGGTCGAGCAGCTCGAGGAGGGCTGCGAAGTCGCCGCCGCGCGACGCGGCCAGGAACGCTTCGACCACCGCCCGCTGGCGGGCGACGTCGGCCTCCGACGATGCCGGCGCGCCCTGTACGCGGCGCCGGGCGCGGCTCGCCAGCTGACGGGCTGCCTCGGGGGAACGGTCGACGATCGGAGCGATCTCGTCGAACGGCACGCCGAACATGTCGTGCAGTACGAAGGCCAGACGTTCGGCCGGCGCCAGCGTGTCGAGGACGACGAGCATCGCCAGCCCGACCGAGTCGGCAACCTCTGCCTCGCGCTCGGGATCGACGACGGATAGGGCGGGCGGCGCCGACGTCTCGAGGGGGGCCTCCCGGCGTGCCGTGCGCGAGCGCAACAGGTCGAGGCACACGCGGCTGACGACCGTCGTCAGCCACCCGCCAAGATTCTCTACGTCGGAGGTGTCGGTCCGGCTGAGCCGGACCCATGCCTCCTGCACGGCGTCGTCCGCCTCAGCCGGCGAACCCAGCATCCGGTAGGCCACCGCCCGCAGGTGGGCGCGGTGGTCGTCGAAACGCGCGGCGAGGAAGTCTTGGTCGTCCATGTCCTCCTGACGGGTCCCGTCGTCAGGATGTGACAGCCCTACCCGACGCGGCTACTTGGGCTGGGGAACGATCCGCAGGTAGGGCTTCGGCTCCTTCCACTCGCCGTAGATCTCCTTGGCTTCGTCGTTGGAGACGGCGGCGGTGAGCACGACGTCCTCGCCGGGGTTCCAGTTCACCGGCGTCGCCACGCGGTGGGCGGCCGTGAGCTGGAGCGAGTCGATGACGCGCAGAACCTCGTCGAAGTTGCGACCGGTCGTCATGGGATACACGAGGATCAGCTTGATCTTCTTGTCGGGACCGATGACGAAGACGTTGCGCACCGTCATGTTGTCGGCGGGCGTGCGCTTCGTGGGATCACCCGACGTGCTGGCCGGCAGCATCCCGTAGGCCTTGGCGACGGCGTAGTCGGCATCGCTGATGATCGGGTAGTTCGGCCGCGTGCCCTGGGTCTCCTCGATGTCGTCGAGCCACTTGCCGTGGCTGTCGATGGGGTCGACGGAGAGGCCAATGATCTTCACGCCGCGGCGGTCGAACTCGGGCTTGATCTTCGCCATGTAGCCCAGCTCGGTGGTGCAGATCGGCGTGAAGTCCTTGGGGTGCGAGAACAGCACCGCCCACGAATCGCCGATCCAGTCGTGGAACTTGATGGGACCCTCGGTGGTCTCTGCTTCGAAGTCGGGCGCGGTGTCGCCGATCGCAAGGCCCATTTCTTCCTCCTCGTGGTCGAGGGGCTCACACTAGGCAGGCCCCCGGCGTTATCTCGATCGTGCGGGCGATTTGCCTGGGCTCTGGCACCATGGCATCCATGGCGACCACCAAGCGCACGAGGACCTCGGCAAAGAAGTGGGAATACGCCCTGGTGCCCGTGCATCCGAACCTGCTCGGCCTGCTGAAGCGGGGCGAAGACGAGCCACCGGAGGACGACCCCGGGCTGCGCCCCTTGAACATGATGGGCGAGATCGGATGGGAGGCCATCGGGTTCGCCCCGAATCCGGCGCGCCCGGAGGAGTTCTTCGCTCTCCTCAAGCGCCCCCGCTGATACCGGCGGCGGCCAGCGCGTCCGCCCGGTCGCGGTAGGAGGTGAAGGCCGTCACGCACCCCCGCTCCTCGTCGATGCGGAAGACCCAGTGCGCGGTGCGCGCCATGCCGTAGCGATCGCCGGCGAACCGCAGGCGCAACGTGCAGGACACGGCGACCGCGTCGCCTGCCCCCGCCTCGTAGTCGACCTCGGTCACCTCGTAGAGGTCGTACTTGTCGTCGACGGCCGCCAGCCATGCCCGCACCCCGTCGGGTCCGCGGAACTCGGGCTCGCCGATGACATCCACCCGCGTCCGGAACTCGGCGTCGGGTGCACACAGTGCGAGGAGACCGTCGACGTCCCTCCCAGCGAACCCGTCCATGACCGCTTTCGCGATGCTCACCTTGTCTGCCACCGCTCACCCCCCAGAGTCAGTGGTATACCCAGCAATTCAGGCTCGCGCCACTGAACGGGGGTTGCGATGGGGTTGAAAATCGTCGGCGCCGGACTGGGCCGCACCGGGACGCATTCATTGAAGCTCGCGCTGGAGCAGCTCCTCGGCGAGCCCTGCTACCACATGATCGAGGTCTTCGGGCACCCCGAGCACGTGTCCCGGTGGCACCAGGCCGCCCTGGGCAACATGCCCGATTGGGACGAGCTGTTCACTGGGTACGGCGCCGCCGTCGACTGGCCCGCGGCCGCCTTCTGGGAAAAGCAGGCGGCGGCATTCCCCGACGCCGTGATCCTGCTGTCGACGCGGGATAGCGCCTCGTGGTGGCGGAGCTGCGACAACACCATCTTCGAGGTCTTCCGCACGGCCGACGACAAGATGCCCGGCGAGTGGACGTCGATGATCAAGGAGCTGTTCGGCCAGTTCGTGGGCGACACGCTCGACGAAGCGAGCGCCGTGGCCGCCTACGAGCGCCACAACGATCACGTGCGGACCACCGCACCGCCCGACCGTCTCGTGGAGTGGCACCCCGGCGACGGGTGGGCACCGCTGTGCACGGCCCTCGGCGTCGCCGTTCCCGACGAGCCGTTCCCCCACGTCAACAGCACCGAGGAGTTCCGGGCCATGGCCGGCCTGGACGGCTGAGGCCCGGTCGGCCCACGACAAAGGGCCCCCGTCGATGGAGGCCCTTCGTCGGTTGAACGGGTTTTCGGCGGCCCGATGGGCGAGCCACCGCAACCGTGACACGCAGACGGGCGCAGGTGGTGGATCCCCATTCGCCGGCCGGTTTCAAATGCCCGTCGTGACTTTGGCATGCTGGCGAGATGCCCATACGAGTGGTGCTCGCCGACGACTCGGACGACGTCCGCGAAATGCTGCGCATGGCCCTCGAGTGGGATGGCCGCTTCGACATCGTCGGAGAGGCCTCCAATGGTGAGGAAGCGGTCGCACTGGTGTCCGAGCACAAACCCGACGCCGTCTTCCTCGACCTGGTGATGCCCGTGCTCGACGGGCTCCACGCCATCCCGAGGATCAAGGAGTCGTCGCCCGAGACGAAGATCGTCGTCCTCTCGGTGGCTGCCTCACACCCCTCCTCGTCGGAGGCCATGGAGCTCGGCGCCACGGCGATGGTGCAGAAGGGCGGCGCCCGCACCACCCAAGAGCTGGCCGGCGAGGTGGCCCAGCTCTTCGCCGCCGAGACCTAAGGCTACA
>JAFAUA010000393.1 GCA_019243595.1 Acidimicrobiia bacterium | reverse complement strand
CAGGCCATGACAGTCGACCGTTCGAAGTACCCGCGCAACCAGATCGAGAAGTCGATGCCCTCGCGCAGATCCAGGTCCCAGACCACGCCGGCGCGCCGAGCTCGGACAACGGCCCCTCGTGAGGCCAAGCGCCGGGCGACGATCACCGGCCTTTGGATCGTGGCCGCGACGGCCATCTTCTGGCGCGTAGTCAGTGACACGTCGCGACCGTCGTGAGGCTACGCGCCGCGGGCCTCAGCCTCGTTGCGATTGCTGAGGTACCACTCGACGGTCCGTCGCAGCCCGTCATCCAGAGGGGTCGTCGCTTCGAACCCGAAGAGGTCCCGGGCGCGGGACACGTCGAGGTTGCGCCTGGGTTGGCCGTCGGGCTTCGACGCGTCCCATCGGATGCCCCCGTCGTACCCCACGATCTCGGAGATCTTCGCGACGAGGTCGCGAATCGGCAGCTCCTCGCCCGACCCGAGGTTCACGGGATCGGCACCCTCGTAAGACTCGAGGGCAGCGACGATCCCCCGTGCCGCGTCGTCGACGAACAGGAACTCACGGCTCGCCGAGCCCGTTCCCCAGACCTCGACCTCGGGTAGGCCCGACTCTTTGGCCTCGACGAACTTCTTGATCAGCGCCGGGATGACGTGTGAGACGTCAGGGTGGAATTTGTCGCCCGGGCCATAGAGGTTGGTGGACATCAGGTAGATGATGTGCTGTCCGTACTCAGCGCGGTTTGCCTGCGCGTGCACCAGCAATGCCTTCTTGGCGATGCCGTACGGCGCGTTGGTCTCTTCGGGGTAGCCGTCCCACAGCGACGACTCGCGGAACGGCACGGCTGCCAGCTTCGGATACGAGCAGATGGTGCCCAGGAGCACGAGCTTCGACGTCTGGAGTCGGCGCGCTGCTTCGATGACGTACGTCCCCATGAGCAGGTTCGCCAGGTAGAGCTCAGCCGGGTGCGCTCTGTTCGCACCAATGCCGCCGACCCGGGCGGCAAGGTGCACCACCACATCGGGCTGCGCGTCGGCGAACATCTTGTCGACGGCCTCCGGTTGGGTGAGGTCGTACTGCCACGACGGCGGGGCGACGACCGACGCAAACCCCCGAGCCTCCAGCGCGCCGAGCACCGCACGCCCTACGAATCCGGCGCCGCCAGTGACAAGAACCCGAGCACGCTGCGGCTCCCGCACGATCGAACCGTACCGCGGCTGGTCGGCCGTCAGCCGCGCGAAGATCGCTGCCTTGCTGCCCAGTACGCGTCGCACCCGCGCCTTCGTGCTGATCACCCTCCTGCTGGCCTTCCAGGTTCGGACCGTGGTCATCGTGGCGACCGAGCACAGCTACGCGCCGAAGACCGATGCCCTGGGCTACGACATCATCGCCTCGTCGCTCGTGAACGGCCACGGGTATGGGAACGCGTTGGTGCCGCCCGCCGTCGGCCACAGCGCCTTCCGGCCGCCCGGCTACCCGTTCTCACTGGCCCTTGTGTACGCCATCGTCGGTCCGCACGACTGGACGTCGGGACGAGTGACCAACGCTGCTCTCGGCACGGTGGTGGTCGCTCTGATCGGGCTCCTGGCGGCCATGTTGTTCGACCGCCGCGTCGCCGCCGTCGCCCTTGTCATCGCCGCCGTTCACCCGACGTTGATGCTGTTCGGCAGCGGACTCCAGCTCGAACCGTTGCTCATGACGTTCGAGCTCGGTGCCCTGGCCGCCGTACTCCAACACCGACGGTCGCAGCGGCGCTGGTCGTGGCTGGTGGTGGCCGGTGTCCTCCTGGGCCTCGCGATCCTCACGCGCGAAGTCGCGGTGCTGCTCGTCCCTCCGATGGCGTTGCTCCTGTGGCCGAAGCCGCGCCGATGGAACCGCGAGGCGGCCGTCTCCGTGGCCACGGTGTTCGCGGTCGCCATCGTCGTCGTTGCACCATGGACGATTCGAAACGCAGTCTCGCTGCACGCGTTCGTCCCGGTGACGACCGACAGCGGCGTGGCGTGGTCGGGCACGTATAACGACACCTCCCGCAACAATCCCCAGTTCCCCGGGCTCTGGCTACCGCCGTGGCAGGACCCCCATCTGCTGCACGAGATGCTCAGCCTGCACGACCGGAGCGAGGAGAATGTCGATCGCTTCCTTCGACAGCAGGCGTTCGACTACATACGCGCCCATCCTGGTTACGTCCCTGTCGCGTTTGCCAGGAACACCGTCCGCCTCTTCGACCTGAACGGCCCGAGCTACGCGCTGTTCGTCGGCCAGTACCTGCCGTACCCGCCGACGCTGACACGAGCCGCCGTTTACGCGTCGTATCCGATCTACGTGCTCGCCATTGCGGCGCTGTTCTTCCCGGCGTGGAGGCGGTCGCCACGCGCCTTCTGGCTGTGCCCGGTCCTTGCGTGGCTCGGGTTCGCTCTCATCGCCACCCACATCCGTTACCGCGCCTCCATCGAGCCGTTCCTGGTCATCGCCGCGGCGGTGACGCTGGTGGGTCTCTATGACCGCGCCGGGCACCGGGACCCGTCCCGCCGATCCGACGAACGGGTGCTCGAGGCGGCCGGCCGGTCCTAGCGCCCGCGTGCTCTTCAACTCGCTGCAGTACGCCGCATTCCTTCCGGCAGTCCTCATCGTGTACTGGCGCCTGCAACGGCGCGGGCAGAACTTCCTGCTGCTCGGCGCATCGTGGTTCTTCTACGCCTTGTTCGGTTGGCGCTTCCTTGGCCTCATGTTGCTGTCGACGGCAACGGATTACACCGTCGGACGCCGTCTGGCGCGGGCTGAGTCGAGACGCCGAGCGATCTTCGCCGTCAGCCTCGTCGTCAACCTCGGAACACTCGCCCTGTTCAAGTACTACGGCTTCTTCATCGGGAGTGCCCGCCACGTCCTCGCGCCGCTAGGTCTCGACCCTGGCTCGCCGGTGCTCAACGTCGTCCTGCCGGTCGGCATCAGCTTCTACACGTTCCACGGGATCAGCTACACGTTCGACGTCTTCCGCGGCACGATCAGGCCGGCGCGGAGCTTTCTCGACTTCGCGTGCTTCGTCGCCTACTTCCCCCAGCTCGTCGCCGGCCCGATCGGACGAGCCGAGGTCCAGCTGCCGCAGTTCGAGCAACCTCGCACCAAGCCCACATGGGACGAGGTGCGCGGCGCGTTGTTCCTCATCCTCCAGGGGCTGTTCAAGAAGATCGCGGTGGCCGACGCCATCGCGCCCTACGTCAACACCGTTTTTCGCGATACGAGCCACGCCGGTTGGATGTCGTGCGCCGTCGCCATATTCGGGTTCGCCATCCAGATCTACGCCGACTTCTCGGGCTACACCGACATCGCCATCGGCTCGTCGCGGCTGTTCGGCATCGCATTGTTGAAGAACTTCGAGCAGCCCTATCTGTCCAGGAACATCACCGAGTTCTGGCAACGGTGGCACATCTCGCTGTCGACGTGGCTGCGTGATTACTTGTACATCCCGCTGGGCGGGAATCGCGGCTCGGCTTGGGCGACCTACCGCAACCTCCTCCTCACCATGCTGATCGGAGGCCTGTGGCACGGCGCCCGCTGGACGTTCGTCGCGTGGGGCGGGATGCACGGGGCCCTCCTCGCCGTCCACCGCCATCTTCGGCGGGGCGAGCCCGACGTCTCACGGGCAGGACGACCGTGGCGTTCCGCCCGCGACCTACCGGCGACCCTCGCGACGTTCACCATCGTCGCCCTGTTGTTCGTGTTCTTCCGGGCGCCGGGTTTCAGCGAAGCGTTGCATGTCCTGGCCGGTCTCATCACCGCGCGTCCAGGCCCGGTCGACGCGGACGCCGTCATCGTTCTTGCCTACTGCCTCGTCGCCGTCTTCGGCATCGATCTCGCCCAGCGCGGGACGCACGACGACGCCGCGCCCCTCCACTGG
>JAFAUA010000380.1 GCA_019243595.1 Acidimicrobiia bacterium | reverse complement strand
GGCCAGCTGGCGCACGAGGTCGGATGCCAGGATCTGGCCGCCGGCCGCCTGGCCCATGATGCGAGCGGCCGCGCTCACGGCCGCCCCGTGGATGTCGTTGTCCTCGTGGATCACCTCGCCGGCGTGGAGCCCCATGCGGACCTTCGGGCCGTCGGGATGGTCGGCGAGATCGCGCTGGATGGCGCACGCGCACTCGAGGGCCCGGCGGGTCGAGGCGAACGAGATCAGGAAGCCGTCGCCGATGGTCTTGATCTCACGCCCGCCGAAGCGGTCGAGGGCGTTGCGCACGAGGGCCTCGTGGCTGCGCACGAGCTCGCGCGCGACCGCGTCACCGAGCGAGCTCTGCAGGTCGGTCGACCCCTCGATGTCCGTCATCAGGACCGTGATCGGTCCCTCGGACGACCCCCCATCCGTCACGGGACCATTGTGGTGCAGTTCGCTACGGAGCGAGGCGTTCCCGGATCCAGCGGCCGCCCTCACGCCGGTAGCGGAGCCGGTCGTGCAGCCGGTCGTCGCGGTGGTGCCAGAACTCGATGGACTCCGGCGCGAGGCGGAATCCGCCCCAGAACGGCGGCTGAGGAACGTCGCCGGGGAACTCTTTGTCGAGCTCTGCCACTCGTTGCTCGAGGGTGTCCCGGCTGTCGACGACCTCGCTCTGGCGGGACGCCCAGGCGCTCAGCTGGCTGGCCCGGGGCCGGTTCCGCCAGTAGGCGTTCGACTCGCGGTCGTCGATGCGATCGACCGTGCCGGTCACCCGGACCTGGCGATGGGGGAGCCAGTGGAAGACGAGGGCGGCGTGTGGGTTTTGTTGCAGGTCCCGACCCTTGGCTGACTCGAAGTTGGTGTAGAAGGCGAAGCCCCGCCCGTCGTGGCCTTTGAGCAGGACCATGCGGCCCGTGGGGATCGCCTCTTTGGAAGCCGTCACCAAACAGACGGCGTCGGTGCCCGCCTCCTGGTACCAGGCGTCGAACTGGGCGATGGGGTCGGGGCCGAGCTCGTCCTCGAACACCGGCCGAGCCTAGGAAGCGGCTCGGGCCTCCTCGTAGGTGAGCCATTGGTGACGATCGAAGTCGTACAGCTTGCACTCACGCGTGTTGCGCACGAAGTCCGTGAACCGCAGCGGTTCGTCGTGCACGGTGTCGGGATAGGCGGTCTTGATGGCGTCGGCCGCCAGCTCGAGGTTGTACATCGGGATGCGCATGTCGACGTGGTGGGGGATGTGCACCATGATCCAGTGGAAGAAAAAGTTGAGGCCCCACCGGGCGCGCAGGATGGTCGTCCCTTCCATCTGGCCCTTGAACTTGGTCCACTCGCCGCGCTTCCACCACTGGATGTCGCGGTTGACATGGTGGATGTGCACGAGTGAGCCGATGAAGTAGGAGAAGGCGAGGTAGGGAACGACGAGCACTCTGAGGACGAGCCACGCGGCGCCGGGGACCGAAGCCGTGCGTTCCCAGCCAAGCCAAGCCAGCAGGGCCGCGGCGGTGACGACGAAGCCGAGCACGAGCCAGCGGTCGCGCCGGATGCTCTTCACCCAACGGGCCGGCGGCTTGCCCACGACCATCTTGTGCCACCACACCTCGCGCATGTAGTAGAGCCCGGCGCCCAGCCACGACCACTCGAGCCGGTGGCGGAGTCGCTTCAGCTTTGACATCGCCGCGTACTGCTCGGGCGTGTACGGATGCCAGACGAAGTCGTAGCCCTCCCGCACGGTAAATGCGTGGTGAATGCGGTTGTGGCCCAGCACCCAACCCTCGTACACATGCCAGCTCGGCAGCATTGTCAGGCGGCCGATGACCGCGCTCAAGCGCTTGCTCTTGAACAGGGCGCCGTGGGCGACGTCGTGGCCGACGACAAAGAGGGCGCCGACGACGAGCGCCGCGACAACCTCGAGCCCGATGACGGCGAAGGGGTTGCTGATTTCGATGAGGGCGAAGACGAGGAGGGCGTAGAGCGCAAGGTCGCGCCCGAAGTAGGCGAGCCCCTTCCACGTTGGGTTGTCGTACGCCTCGGAGGGAATGATGTCGAGGACCGGCTTGAGCGATCCCCGCGCCGCGCCGTCTGCTTTCTCGGTTGTGGGCGCGGCCGTGTCCACGACAGGTGTGAGCATGAGCTCAAGCCTACCGACCGGTAGGTAGGACCACAAACCGGACCAACGACCGTAGGCTCGGTTTCCGTGGCCCAGGCTTCTCCGTCGGCCTCGGCGGGCGACACGAAGGCGCTGATCTTGGACGCCGCTCTGCGGCGCTTCGCCGAGCACGGCTACGACGGCACCAGCCTCAACGACATCGCCGACGACGTCGGTATCCGGCGGCCGAGCATCCTGCACCACTTCCCGTCGAAGGAAGCGATCTACCGGGCGGTGCTGAAGCAGCTGGTCGACGACTGGGGCACGCTCGTCATCAAGGCCGTGCGGGATCCGGAGAAGGGTTGGGACCAAATTGAGCGGGTGTTGGCGGCCGCCTTCGAGTTCTTCGAGAACAACACCGAGTTCGTCAGGCTGGTGCGCCGCGAGGCCATCGCCGGCGGTCCTTTCTTCGACGAGATCGCCACCACCCTGCAGCCGCTGTTCGACCAGGCCGTGGGGTTTCTCGAGCGGGAGATGAAGGCTGGCCGCCTGCGCAAGCACAACGCACCGCAGCTGCTGCTGGCCGGCTACGGGGCGATCCTCTCCTACTTCTCCGACGCCCCGCTGATCACCGTGTTGTTGGGCAGTGATCCGTTGTCACCCGAGGCGCTGCGCGTGCACCACCGAGAAGTCGTCGAGCTCTTCCGCAACGCCCTCGATCCCCGCTGACGTCCGCTGCAGAAGTGTTTGCGCGATGCGTGGCGCTATAGCCCACAGATCGCGCAAACACTCCCACGTCGGCGTCCTCGCGGCGGAGGCGCCTTGTACGCTCGCTGACGCGGTTTTGGCCGCGGATCAATCCGAACGGTGCGCCGGGAAGTCTGGTCGGCATGACCCTGAAGGGGGGACCATGCCATCCAGCGACGCACCGGACAGCGGTCGGTCACTTGTGCGCGCCGCGTTTACTGTTTCCGTCCTGAGCATCGGTTGGACGGTGTTGACCGGTGCGGCCGCTGTGGGCCTGGGCCTGACGAGCGGCTCGGTCGTGCTCGTTGCCTTCGGAGCGGTCGGAGCTCTCGACGCGTTGGGCTCAGCCGCGCTTGCGCAGCACTTTCGTCACGCGCTGCGTCACGACTCGTTGAATGAGGATTTGGAGCGCGTGGCGCACCGGATTGTGACGGTCGGGTTGGTGGTGGTCGGCGCCGTCGCGGTCATCGGCGGTCTGCTCCGCCTCCTGCTCGGTGGGACTGCCGAGTCGTCGGTCGCCGGCACAGTGATCGCGGGCAGCTCGGTTGTCGTGCTCAGCGGCTTGTCACGCCGCAAGGTCGTACTGGCGAGGGACGTCGGGAGTCCCGCCCTCCGGAGCGATGGCCACCTTTCGGCGGTCGGCGCCGCGCAGGCGGTGGTGACGCTGCTCGGCACCGTCACCACGCTCATCGGCTGGCCTTGGGCGGATCCGGCCGCGGCTATCGCGGTGGGCGTGGTCGCACTGAACGTCGGAGTGCAGAGTTGGCGCGGGTGATCGATTCGTCAGAGCGACAATCGGGAGGGTCGATCCGCAACCCGGAGGCGAGAGCCACGACTGCGACGACCAGCGCCACGATCAGCGCGAGAGCCAAGACGTGGAGGAGCCATCCCTCGCGGTGCCGACCCGCGCGTGCTGTGCGACCACAGCCCATCGTCCACACCAATGCTCTCGGCACCCGGATCCCCGCGACTGAGCGTTGGTGTCAGGATCAGCTAGTGGAATACCGGCCGTATGAGGCGGATGACCTGCCGGGTGTGCTCACGCTTTGTGAGGCCGAACAGTGGCCGTCATTTCCCGCCGATCCCGCTCGGGCCCATCGATTGCTGACAAATCCAGGTGTCACGTCGTACGTCGCTGACGATGACGACGAGGTCGTGGGCTTCATCTATCTCCTGAGCGACGGGGAGATTCAGGCCTACATCGCCTTGATGGCAGTCTCGGCCGCGAGACGCCGTCGTGGCATCGGAACGCGACTGATTGAAGAGGCGTTCGCCGTGTGCGGCGCCGAGCGCGTCGACCTGCTCTCCGCGGCCGACGAGTTCTACGAGCGCCTGAACCATCAACGCTGGGTCGGATTCCGGCTTCACCCGCCGTTCGCGACCTGAAGGCCGCGGTCGATGTCGGCGCGGTGGTGGATGAGCTCGTGGACGGTGTGGCGGCCGACCCACCGAATCGGGCGGATCATCTCGACCGGCCAGTTGTAGGTCACCGTGCGAGCGAGCTGGTCCTCGCTGAGGCCATCGAAGACATCCGCAAGCGCGGCCGCAGCATCGAGGACCTGCTCGCGAACGACGACGGGATCCTGTTCGTTGTAGCGGAGCCGCGCCGGGCGCTCGTCCCGGCCCATCGGTTCGAACGAGGGTGTGTCCTCGGCGAGGCCTCGAGCGACCCGACCCAACTGGATAAGCATGACGTCGCGCACATGGCAGGCGTACTCGAGCGGCGACCAGACGTCGGGTTCGGGCCGGGAGCGCACATCGCCGCCTGTCGACAACGTGTCGACGAGCTCCTGCGCGTTTGACCGCAGTGCGCTCCCTATCTCGGTGGCCGGCACCGAGTCGTACTGGAAGCCGCAGTCGTCGCAGTGCGTCAGGCTCGGCGCTCCTCGAGGACGGCCGTGTACTTATCGAGGACGGCGAGCACGTCGTCCCTCGGCGCCGACGGCAGGCCGAAGACGCACTCGGTGACGCCGACCTCCTGGTAGTGGTCGAGCTTGCCGGGATCGGGGACGACGGCGACGGGGACGATCTCGAGCGTTGACGGATCGCGGCCGGCCTCCTCGACCCGGGCGCGCAGCTCGGGCACGGTCTCGGTCAGGCCGCGGCCACCGATGGGGATCCAGCCGTCGGCGTACTCGGCGATGTGGTTGAACAGCTTGGGCCCGGCGGCGCCACCGATGAGGACGGGGAGCGGCGACTGAACCGGCTTGGGCCACGACCACGACGGCGGCAGGTGCACGAACTCGCCGTCGAACGATGCCTCCTCGTCCTCCCACAGACGCCGCATGGCGAGCACGTGCTCGCGACCCATCTCCCGACGGCGCTTGTAGTCGACGCCGTGGTCCGCCATCTCGTCCTCGTTCCACCCCACGCCGATGCCGAGGGAGAGGCGCCCGCCGGAGATCTGGTCGAGCGAGGCCACGGCCTTGGCGGTGACGATCGGATCGCGCTGGGCGACCAACAGGATGCCGGTGCCGACTCGCAACCCGGGCGCCGCGACCGCCGCTGCGGTCAGCGCCACAAACGGGTCGTGGCACCGCTTGTACTCCTCGGGCAGCTCGCCGCCGTTCGGATAGGGCGTGCGCCGAGTGGTTGGGATGTGGGTGTGCTCGGGGACCCACATGGAGTCGAAGCCCCGCTCCTGCAAAGCGACCGCCAGCTCGGCGGGCTGGATGGAGACATCGGTGCAGAAGATCGTGACCCCGAAGCGCATGGCGTCAGCCTGCCTCGCCGGCGAGCTTGGGGAGAAGTTCGGCGAACGCTGCTTCCTCACGCCGGCGGGCGGCCACCACCTGATCGAGCTGGGCCTCGACCATCAGGCGCTTGATGGCCTGCACCGAATCGGGTGACAACGAGGCGATCTGCTCGGCGAGCTCGAGGGTGCGATCGAGCACCCGGTCGCCCGGGCACCGCTCGATTGCCAGCCCCGCGGACACCACCTCCGAAGCGGTGAGCCACTCGCTCGTAAACAGCACCCGGGCGGCCCGCTGCCAACCCATGCGCATCGGAAACAGGAAGGTGCTGCCGGCTTCGGCCGGCACCCCGAGCTCGGTGAACGGCACCTTGAAGCGCGCCTCGTCGGCCACCACGACGAGATCGCAGTGGGCCAGGATCGTGAACCCGAGGCCGACGGCGAAGCCGTTGACGGCGGCGAGCAACGGCTTGGGGAAGGACTGCACGATGTCGAGCAGGACGGGGAAGCCCGAGGCGCCGTCGGACTCGGCCGTTCCCGAGGCGAACGCCTTCATCTCGTTCAGGTCCTGCCCCGCCGAGAAGGCCGTGCCGGTGCCCGTGAGCACGACAGCGCGCACAGCCTCGTCGTCCCTCGCCGACGCCAGCGCGTCGGCCGCCGCCCGATACATGGCGACGTTGAAGGCGTTGCGCGCCGCGGGGCGGTCGAAGGTGACGACGCGGACGTGGCCGCGGTCGTCGACGCGGACGAGTTCAGGCACCGGGGTCGAACGGGCCCTTGCCCATCTGCTCGCGCACGGTGACGACGGGCGGGTTGGTCAGCGTGCGTCGCTGCCAGTTGGCGCCGTCGACGACGAGCGTGTGGCCGGTGATGAAGCGGGCGTAGGGCGAGGCGAGGAAGGTCGCCGCCCACCCGAGCTCCTGGCGCTGCCCGACGCGCATCGCCGGCTGGCAGACGTCCTTGTCGTGGGTGCGGGCCAGGTTGTCCTGGATGTCGGCGGTCATGTCCTCGTGGGGGAACAGCCCCGGCACGAGACCGTTGACCTGGATCCCGTACGGCGCCCACTCCACGGCGAGCGTCTCGGTGAGGTTCTTCACGCCGGCCTTGGCCGCCGCCGAGTGGGCGAAGCCCG
>JAFAUA010000327.1 GCA_019243595.1 Acidimicrobiia bacterium | reverse complement strand
CCGCGACCGAGGGGCGCAGGCCGCGGCCACCACGCGCTACTCACTTCCGGCCGTCACCGGTGTGGTGGAACTGCGTGGTCATGGGACCGAGCTGCTCGGCCGAGAAGCCGCAACCGTCGGCGGCCCGTGCAAGGGCCTGGACGGGTTCAGCGAGTTCTATGGGGGCACACCGGTCGTCGTCACCGATCAGTCGGGCACGACTCTCGCCACCGGCGCCCTCGACGTCGGAAAGGTGGTCGACGGCTCCACGTGCGAGTTCGCCTTCATCGTGCCCGACGTCCCGAAGGCCGCGAGGTATCGGTTCGCGGTTGGCGGTAGGACCGCGCTCGACGTGAGCTACGACGAGCTTGCCGCCGGGGGCTGGCAGGCCACGCTCGCCCTCGGGTAGGCGGCCGAACCGGGTGGCGCGCACCGCCGACCCGAAGTGACTAGCTGTTTTGGCCTATCCACGGCGGCATCTCGCTCCGTAGTTCCCGTGACCAGGGAGCTCGACGGGGTGCGCAATGGGGGATCTTTCGAGGCGCGCGGCGCGACGGTGTTCGCGGCTGTGTTTGCCTCGGTCCCGGCGGGCCATCACGCCGTCTGGGTCGGGCACGGCGCACGTATCGAGATCGATGTCGCCGGTGGCCAAGTCACGGAGGTGGCGCTGGGCTAGGTCTGGCCCTCCAGATTGCTGAGGGCGTCTTCGACCGCTCGGTGGAAGGTCGGGTACGCATAGATCATCTGGCGCAGGTCTTCGACGCTCACCTGCGCGTGGACCGCGAGGGTGAGCATCGACAGAACTTCGCCCCCGACGGGGCCAACGGACGTAGCGCCCACCAGGACGCCGCGCTGCTTGTCCTCCACGAGTTTGATGAAGCCGTCGTTGCCCACCTTGTGGATCCACCCGCGCGCCGATTCGGGGATATTGGACAGCCCGGTGCGCACGTCGAGGCCTTGCTCCCGCGCCTGGCGCTCGGTGAGTCCGACGGCGCCAACCTCTGGGTCGGTGAAGGTGACACGCGGCCTTGCCCTATCGGTCGTGCCGGGAACGGATCGCCCGAGGATGTCGGCGATGACGATGCGGGCGTGGTACACGGCCATGTGGGTGAATCCTCCGCCGACCACGTCGCCGATGGCCCACACAGCGGGCGCCCCCTCGACGCGCAGATGGTCGTCGACAGGTATCCACTTTGTGCTCTCGTCGACGCCGATGGTTGCCGTGGCGATGGCGCCAAGGTCGGCCTTTCGTCCGGTGGCGACCAGGAGGCGTTGAGCGGACACGGTCAAACCGGTGTCGGTCGTCACCGTGACTCCATCGCCCGCTGCGTGACACGCCGCCGCCGCCTGCTCGGCCCGAACATCGATCCCGTCTGCCGCGAAGATCTCGTGCAGCAAACGGCACGCTTCGGGCTCCTCGCGCGGCAGCACGTGCGTCTGGCCTTCGAGGAGCGTGACCCGCGAGCCGTACCGGGCGAAGACCTGCGCGAACTCGCAACCGACCGCGCCGGCGCCGACGACCACCAGTGATTCCGGTACCTCGGTGGCTTTGACCGCCCCGCGGTTGGTCCAGTAGTCGACGCGGTTGATGCCGTCGATCGGCGGGATCGCCGCCTTAGTACCGGTGGCGATGACGATGGCCTTCGCCACGTCGATCACGTCGTCGCCGACGATCATCCGCTTGGGACCGTCGAGGCGTCCGGCCCCGCGGATGAAGCGGCCGCCCGTCGCTTCGAATCGTTCGACCGCTACGCCGTCGTTCCAGTCGTCGGTCGCGTCTTTCCGTATGCGGGTCGCGACTGGCGTCCAGTTGCGATCGACATCGGAGCGCCCGGCGAGGATGTTGACCCGCTGCGCCTCGGCCAGCGCGTCGGTCGCCCGCACCATCATCTTGGTGGGGACGCATGCCCAGTACGGGCACTCCCCACCGAGCAGTTCCTTCTCGACGCCGACGACGTCCATGCCCGCGTTGGCGAGCTCGGTCGCCACGTGTTCGCCCCCGGGGCCCATGCCGAGGACAACGACGTCCGCCGTGGTCAAGACTTCGCGGCCTTGGCCTTCGTCTTCGCTTCGGCCTTCGCGGCCCGCTTGTACTCGCGGACCTTGGCCAGCGAGTCGGGGCCGTCGACGTCGGCGACCGAGTAGCACCCGTGCTCGGCGTAGAAGCCGGCCGCTTCCTGCCACCCCGGCGGCTGCACGCCCATCCTCTTGCCCAGCAGGGCGATGAAGATTTTGGCCTTCTGGTCGCCGAAGCCGGGGAG
>JAFAUA010000056.1 GCA_019243595.1 Acidimicrobiia bacterium | reverse complement strand
ACGACGGCGCTGATGATCACGACGTAGATGAAGATGCTGAAACCGTCGATCACGATGGCGTCGGCGATGGCGGTGCGAGCTCCGCCGTGGCCGACCTGGTGCCACAAGTGGAACGTGGGCCAGAGGGCGACGAGGGCGATGGCGACGGTCGTCGCCGACCACACGCCGCGGGGCACCCGGCGGCGCAGGAACACGCCGGCGATCAACATGAGCAGGCCGCCGACGAAGAAGATGCCCTCGGGGGCGATCGTTACCCAGTCGACGTGAGGCAACTGCAGCGGCTGCTGGCCTTGCTGCGTCAGTTGGCCGAGGGCGGCGGCGATCACGGCCGCTTCCCTTCGGCGGCACCGGTGGCGCCCGCCGGCTGGTGGGTGCCGCTGTGCTCGTCGACGCGCGTCACCAGGGCCTTCACCGACGGGCCCATGCGGTCGAGGACGGGCTTCGGGTACACGCCGAGGAAGACGATGAGGGCCAGGATCGGCGCCAGCACCGCCCCCTCCTTCCAGCGCAGCTCGCGGAACTTGAGGTTGTCGCCCTCGGGCACACCGTGGAACACCCGCTGGTACGCCCACAACAAATAGACGGCGGCGAGGATGACCCCAGTGGCGGCCACGACCGCCCACCACCGGCGGCTGATGAACGTGCCGATGAGGATCAGGAACTCACCGACGAAGCCGTTGAGGCCGGGAAGGCCCACCGACGACAGCATCACCAGCATGAACACGCCGGCGAAGATCGGCGCCACCTTCTGGAGACCGCCGAGCTCGGCGATCTGTCGTGTGTGCCGCCGCTCGTAGATCATCCCGACGAGCAGGAACAGGGCGCCGGTCGACAGGCCGTGGTTGATCATCTGTAGCAGCCCGCCCTGCACGCCCTGGGTCGTCAGGGCGAAGGTGCCGAGGATGATGAAGCCCAAGTGGGCCACGGAGGAATAGGCGATCAACCGTTTCAGGTCCTTCTGGACGGCGGCGACGATCGCTCCGTAGGTGATGCCGATCACGCCGAGCGTCAACAACAGCGGGGCCAGGTCGTGCGCGACCTTCGGGAACAGGTACAGCCCGAAGCGCAGGAAGCCGTAGGTGCCGAGCTTCAGCAGGACGCCGGCCAGGATCACCGACCCGGCCGTCGGCGCCTCGGTGTGGGCGTCGGGCAGCCACGTGTGCAGCGGGAAGATCGGGACCTTGATGGCGAAGGAGATGGCGAAGGCGGCGAACAACCACTTCGCCGTCGACTCGCCAAAGGACTGGTCGCGCGCCAGCGTCTGCAGGTCGAACGTCAGGTGATGGGTGTGGCTGGCGTGCAGGAACACCAACGCAAGGATCCCGACCAGCATCAGCGCCGAGCCCGCCATCGTGTAGATGAAGAACTTGAGCGACGCGTACACCCGGCCCTCGTAGCCCCAGCCGCCGATGAGGAAGTACATCGGGACGAGGACCAGCTCCCAGAACACGAAGAACACGAACAGGTCGAGGGCGAGGAAGACGCCGAGGCAGCCGGCCTCGAGCACGAGCATCCACGCCGTGTACGCCTTCACGTCGTGGTGCGGGTCGGCCCCCGCCAACGCGAACGGGAACAGCACGGCCGTCAGGACGACGAGGAACAACGAGATCCCGTCGATGCCGAGGTTCCAGGAGATTCCCCACTCCTTGATCCAGACGTGGTGGGACGTGAACTGGAAGCCGGCCGTGCCGGTGGCGAACTCGTAGAGCGTGTAGCTGGCCAGGACGAGGACGGCCATCGCGACCGCGAACCCGACGACCTTGACCAACTCGGGCCGGGACCTCGGGATGGCGAGGATGACCGCGGCGCCTATGGCCGGGATGGCGATCAGCGCCGTCAGCAAGGGGAAGCCAGGGGAATGCATCACGCCGTCCTGAACACAACGAAGGCGAACAGGAGGACGGCCCCGGCGGCGACGCCGAGGGCGTAGTTGCGCACGAAACCGGTCTGGAGACGGCGCACGTTGGTGCCCGTGTTGCGCACAAGGGTGGCGACGCCGTTGACGGCACCGTCGATGATCTTGCGGTCGAACACGTACGCCGACCACACCGCGGCGAGCCGGCCCGGGCCGTCGACGAGGGCGCTGATGAAGCCGTCGAAGTACCAGGCGTGGCGCAGGACCGAGGGTTCCACAGCCTCTTCGCGGACCCGGTGCTTCAGGTAGACGCCGTAGGCGAGCGTGATCCCGAGGGCGACGACGCCGAGCGTCAGCGCGAACAGAATCCACTTCAGGCCCGTCGAAGCCGTCACCTCGTGGAGGCGGTTGCCGAACAGCGGATCGAGCCAGCGGGTCAGGAACTCGG
This sequence comes from Acidimicrobiia bacterium, assembly GCA_019243595.1. Classification (GTDB taxonomy): domain Bacteria; phylum Actinomycetota; class Acidimicrobiia; order Acidimicrobiales; family AC-14; genus CADDZP01. The sequence goes on along the minus strand of JAFAUA010000056.1, from coordinate 1,213 downwards.
TCGAATGGTTGATCGGCAGGTTGAGGGCGCCTCCGACCGCGGACAGCATCGCCAACACAACCAACGGCAACGCCATCGTCCAGGGCGACTCGTGGGGCCGGAAATCCCCATGGGCGCCGTGCGCGGCGGCCGCATCGCCTTCGGTCGCCGCCGGCTCGTGCTCCGGCTGGGCCTCCGCCTCTTCGGGCTCCTTGGCGTCGGCCTCCTCCCACCGCGGCTTGCCGAAGAAGACGAGGAAGACCTGGCGGCTCATGTAGTAGGCGGTGAGCAGGGCGGTGACGAAGCCGACGAGCCAGAGGATCGGGCTCTTGTCCCAGGCGTTGATGAGGATCTCGTCCTTCGACCAGAACCCGGCGAACGGCGGCACACCGGCGATCGCCAGCCACGCCACGATGAACGTGCCCGCGGTGATCGGCATGAACTTGCGGAGGGCGCCCATCTTCTTCATGTTCTGCTCGTCGTGCATGCCGTGCATGACCGATCCGGCGCCGAGGAAAAGCAAAGCCTTGAAGAAGGCGTGGGTGACCATGTGGAAGATGGCGGCCACGTAGGCGCCCGATCCGACGGCCAGGAACATGTAACCCAGCTGGGAGATCGTCGAGTACGCCAGCACCTTCTTGATGTCGTCCTGAGCGCAGGCGATCGTCGCCGCGTAGAACGCCGTCGCCGCCCCGATGATCGCGATGACGGTGAGCGTGTCTGGCCCCCGGAACAGGATCGGGTTGATGCGCGCCATGAGGAAGACGCCGGCCGTGACCATGGTGGCGGCGTGGATCAGGGCCGAGACCGGGGTCGGGCCCTCCATGGCGTCGGGCAGCCAGATGTAGAGCGGAAGCTGGGCTGACTTGCCGACCGCGCCGAGGAACAGCAGCAGCCCGATCGCCGTCGCCGTGCCCGTCGACAGGGCGTTGGCGTGGCTGAAGACGATGCCGTAGTCGAGCGACCCGAGCTTGGCGAAGATCAGGAACATCCCAAGCAGGAACCCGAAGTCGCCGACCCGGTTGGTGACGAAGGCCTTCTTGCCGGCAACGGCGGCGGAGTTCCGCTCGAACCAGAACGAGATCAGGAAGTAGGAGCAGGCGCCCACGCCCTCCCACCCCAGGAACGTCAGCACGAAGTTGTTGGCCAGGACCAACATCAGCATCGAGAAGACGAACAGGTTCAGGTACAGGAAGAACTTCGAGAAGTTCTCGTCGCCGTGCATGTAGCCGAT
>JAFAUA010000505.1 GCA_019243595.1 Acidimicrobiia bacterium | reverse complement strand
GTGGACGGGGCGTGGTCGCATCGCTCATAAGCCGCGGAGCCTAAACCTCGGCGGCGGTGTTCATCCGAGAGAGTCGCCTGGCGCGTGGGCCACTACGCGCAGGGGGATGCACGTACCCCTCACCGTGCAGTAGCGAAAGCTCAGCCTGTGTAGCGGTTGGTGATCGGGAGGCGGCGGTCCTTGCCGAACGCCTTGGGCGTCACCCGCACGCCCGGCGGCGCCTGCCGGCGCTTGTACTCGGCCCGGTCGACGAGGGTGACCACCCGTCGCACGAGCTCCGCGTCGTAGCCCTCCCGCACGAGCTCCGCGGCCGTCAGGTCGTCCTCGATGTACGCCTCGAGGATCGGGTCGAGCTCGTCGTACGCGGGCAGCGACTGGTCGTCTCGCTGGCCGGGGCGCAGCTCGGCGGACGGCGGCTTGGTCAGCACGGCATCGGGAATGACGTGCGCCCGGCGGTTCCTCTCGCGGCACAGCTCGTAAACGAGCGTCTTGGTGACGTCCTTGATCACCGCGTAGCCGCCGACCATGTCGCCGTAGATGGTCGAGAAGCCGGTCGCCATCTCGCTCTTGTTGCCGGTGGCGAGCACGAGCCACCCGAACTTGTTGGAGAGCGCCATCAGGGTGACGCCGCGCGCCCGGGACTGGAGGTTCTCCTCGGTCAGGTCCTCGGCCATGTCTGCGAAGGACGGCGCGAGCATCTCGACAAAGGCGGCGTGCGCCGGTTCGATGGCGATCGTGCGGTAGTCGACGCCCAGCGCCTCGGCCAGCTCGCGCGCGTCGTCCTTGGATCCCTCGCTCGAGTAGCGCGAGGGCATCGACACGCCGTGAACGTGCTCGGGCCCGAGGGCGTCGGCCGCGATCACGGCTACGAGTGACGAGTCGATGCCGCCCGACATGCCGATGACGACGTCGGTGAACCCGTTCTTGTGGACGTAGTCACGCGTGCCGAGCACGAGCGCCTCGTAGACCTCGGCGACGGGGCCCAGCGGCTCGACGATCCCGGCCGTCACGTGCGGAGTGCCATCGGCGTGGGACTCGCTACTGATCAGCACCTCGGGCAACGGCTCGCCCGTCAGTCGCCCGCGTGGGTCGAGCAGGCGCTGGCGAAACACAGGCATGACGTTCAGGTCGACGATCTGCTGGTGCTCGACGAACTGGGGGCCGCGCGCCAGCAGATCCCCGTTTGCGTCGAAGACGAGCGACGCGCCGTCGAAGACCAGCTCGTCCTGGCCACCGACCTGGTTGACGTAGACGAGAGCGCTCGACGCGTCTTCGGCGCGAGTGGCGAGCATGCGCTCGCGTTCGTCGAGGCGGTTCGCGTAGTAGGGCGACGCGTTCACATTGACGACCAGCTCGGCGCCACCCTCCGCCAGCGCCGCGATCGGTCCGTCGGGACTCCATGCGTCCTCGCAGATCGACACGCCGACGCGCACCCCCGCGATAAGGAACAGCGCCTGCGGAGGACCGCCGGGTGCGAAGTAGCGCTGCTCGTCGAACACCGCGTAGTTCGGCAGGAGTCGCTTGTGATACACGCCCTGCACCGATCCGAGGGCACACACGGCAGCGGCGTTATAGAGGTCGCGCCCGGCGTCGACGAAGCCCACAATGGCCGCACAGCGACCAGTCCGCGCCGCCAGCTTCTCGAGCGCCGCCAGGTTGTCGCTGATGAAGCCCGGCTTCAACACCAGGTCCTCGGGTGGATAGCCGGTGATGGCCAGCTCTGGGAAGGCGGCGATGTCGCAGCCGGCTGCCTCCGCCTCGTCGTAGGCGGCAAGAATCTTCGCCAGGTTGCCGTCGAGATCACCGACGACCGTGTTGATCTGACAGGCCGCAACCCTCACGCGAGGCATGTGTCAACGCTACGCGACACTTGAAACGTGGCCGAACGCGAACTGACGCGGTTGATCGAACGTTCGGCCGCGCCTGGCTGGGCCGCGGTCGCCGCCGAGCGGCTCGGCGAAGCCCACCCAGCCGTCATCGACCGGTTCAAGGACGACGACACGCTGGCCGAAGCGTTCGTGGCCGTAACGTCCGCCAGCCGCGCACTGACCGAACTCTGCGTGACCGACGCGATGGCGCTCGACGTCCTCGCCGACCTCGATCGCCCCGTGCCGGTCACCATCGAGGACGCCGACACGCTGCGCCGCTGGAAGCGCCTCGAGCTCCTGCGCATCGCCGCCCGCGACCTGCGTGGCACGGACGACCTCGCGGTCGTCGGCCGCAGTTTGGCCACGATGGCCGACACCGTGCTGCGCGAAGCGGTGCGGTTGGCGGGCGCCGACGGGCTGGTGGTCGTCGGCATGGGGAAGCTCGGCGGCAACGAGCTCAACTACGCCAGCGACGTCGACGTGCTGTTCGTCGTCGACGAGCAGGGCGTCGAGCGCGGTGAGCGCCTGGCCCGCGCCGTCATGGAGATCGCCCGCACGTGCTTCCGGGTCGACGCCGACCTGCGACCCGAGGGCCGCGACGGCCCACTCGCGAGGTCGCTGCCGTCCTACATCGCCTACTGGGACCGCTGGGCTGAGGCGTGGGAGTTCCAGGCCCTTCTGAAGGCGCGCCCCGCGGCCGGCGACGACGAGCTGGGCGCCGCGTTCCTGTCCGCCGCCCGCGAGCGGGTCTGGGGTCGGGTCTTCGACGCCGACGATCTCCGGGCGCTGCGGCACATGAAGGCCCGTGCCGAGACCGAGCTCGCCCGCCGCCACCTGACCGACCGGGAGGTGAAGCGCGGCCGTGGCGGCATCCGCGACGTCGAGTTTGCCGTGCAGCTCCTGCAGCTCGTCCACGGACGCCACGACGAGGGGATCCGCTCGCCGACGACCCTGGTGGCCCTGGCGGAGCTGTCCGAGGCGGGCTACGTGAGCGGCGACGACGCCGAATCGCTCGCCGCGTCCTACCGCTTCCTACGCGCCGTCGAGCACCGCCTCCAGTTGGTCGACGAGCAGCAGGTGCACGCCATCCCCACCGACCACAACGCCCTCACCAGGCTGGCGCGGGTCATGGGATATCGGGACAGCCCCGATGGCGACGCCGCTTCCCTCCTGACCGCCGAGCTCCGCCAGCACCAGGCCACCGTGCGATCGATCTACGAGCGCCTGTACTTCCGTCCGTTGCTGGAAGCGTTTGCGGTGGTGCCGGGCAGCGGAGACGGGGCGCTGTCTGCCGACGCGGCCGAGGCGCGGCTGACCGCGTTCGGGTTCACCGACGTCGAACGCACGCGGGTCGCGCTGCGCGAGCTTGCGGGCGGGCTCACTCGGTCGTCCCGGCTGATGCAGCAACTGTTGCCGCTCGTCCTCGGCTGGCTCTCCGAGGCCCCCGACCCCGACCTCGGCCTGCTCGGTCTGCGCCGCCTGTCCTCGGGCGAGCAACGTACAACCGAGCTGGTTACCGCCTTCCGCGAGTCGCCCGAAGTCGCCCGGCGCCTCTGCCTGCTCCTCGGCACCAGCCGGCTGTTCGCAGAGACGTTCGAGCACAACCCCGACGAGCTGTTGAGCCTCAGCGAACCGGACGGCCTCGCCGTGCGACCGCCCGCCGAGTTGGCGGCGGGGGCGTCGGCGGCGGTCGGGTGGCGCAAGGGGGAGATCGACCGCCGCAAGGCCTTGCACCGGTATCGCCAGCGCGAGGAGCTACGCATCGCAGCGCGCGACGTGCTCGGCCTCGACGACGAGGAGGAGGCCGTAGCCCTGGCCGGCGCCGAGCTCACCGCGCTCGCAGAGGGTGTGCTCGGGGCCGCCCTCGAAACCGTCCGTCCACCCCTTCCGTTCGCCGTGATCGCCATGGGCCGGTTCGGCGGCGCCGAGCTCTCCTATGCCAGCGATCTCGACGTGCTGTTCGTGTACGACGGCTCCACGGCCGCGGACTTCAGCGCGGCCGAGGAGTCGGCTGAGGCCCTCCTGGCGTTCCTCGCCGGACGCACGCCGTCGCCGCGCATCTACACCGTCGACCTCGGCCTGCGCCCCGAAGGCAAGCAAGGTCCGCTCGCCCGCAGTCTCGAGGGGTACAGCACCTACTACGACCGCTGGGCGCTGATGTGGGAGCGGCAGGCGCTGCTGCGCGCTCGACCCGTCGCCGGCGACGCCGATCTCGGCCGGCGGTTCATGGAGATCGTCGAACCTCACGTGTGGCAGCCCCTCACCGACGAAGACGTGCGCGAAGTGCGACGGATGAAGGCACGCATCGAGCGAGAACGCATCCCGGCCGGCGAGGATCCGCAGTTCCACCTCAAGCTCGGCCGCGGGTCGCTCTCCGACATCGAGTTCACCGCCCAGCTCCTGCAGTTCCAGCATGGCGTGCGGCAAACAGGAACGATCGCCGCCCTCGACGCGCTGGAGGCCGCCGGTGCGTTGGCGCCCGACGACCACGCCACGCTCGCCGCTGCCTACCGCTTTTGCGAACGGACAAGAAACCGTTGGTATCTCGTAAAGGGCTCGCCGGGTGACGCTTTGCCCACGCAGGGAGACCAACTGACGAAGCTGGCGAGGGCGCTCGGGACGTCCGGAGGCGAGTTGCGCGAGCAGTATCGTCGGGTCACCCGTCGTGCTCGCCAAGTGGTCGAGCGCCTCTTCTACGGCAAGTGAGAACGTCGCTGCTGACCTCCGATGCCGCCCCGCCGGCAGTCGAGCGCGCCTTTTGGCCCGCCAGCCAGGGCCCTCGGCGCTCGCGCTGGGTCCAGCTGACCGCTGTCGCCATCGTCGTCATCCTGTTCGCCGGGTGGTGGCTCGCCTCCGGTGGACAGACCCCGACGACCAAGGTGCGCGTCGACGGGCGCACCGTGTGGGTGCCCGGGAGTCGGCCGACAGTGGCCAGCGCGCTGGCGGCCGGCCGCGTCCACCCACGTGATGGCGTGCTGCTGTCGGTGGTGACCCATCGAGCCATCGCCCTGCACACCGCTCCCGCACAGCTGTTCGTCGACAACGCGCCGGCGCAGCCCGACCACCCGGTGCGGGCGGGTGACCGCATCGTCGTGAAGAACGGCGCCGACGCCGTTGAAAAGATCGTGAGCCGGCGGGTCCAGGGGATGGGACCAGGGCTACCGCCCGTCGAGGACCGCATCTGGATCTCCGCCGGCGGCGTTGAGGAGGCGCAGGTCGGCGAGCACAGCGGGGAGATCGTGTCCCGGTCCGCGGCCGCCGGAGCCGCGGCACCCGCCCATGCCGAGACCGGCATGAGCGTCGCCCTCACCTTCGACGACGGCCCCGATCCCCGCTGGACTCCGGCCATTCTCCAGATCCTCAAGGATGAGAACGTCAAGGCCACGTTTTGCACGATCGGCTACCTGGCACAACGCCACCCCGAACTGGTGAAGGCCGAGTTCGACGCCGGAAACCTCGTGTGCGACCACTCGATGCACCACATCCTCACCCTGCCGTCGCGGCCGCATCCCCAGATCGTCGACGAGGTCGACCAGGCCGCCGACGTCATCCGCGGCATCACCGGCCAGAACCCGCTCTTTTACCGACCCCCGGGCGGCAACCTGAACCCCGACATCATCAGCACGGCCCACCAGCGAGGGCTACGCGTCCTGAAGTGGAGCGTCGACCCGAAGGACTACACCAAGCCGCCCGCCCCCGAGATCCTGGCCCGAATCGAGGCCAAGGTCGGGCCGGGTGCGGTGATCCTCATGCACGACGGTGGGGGCGACCGCTCCCAGACCGTGGCGATGCTCAAGCAGCTCATCGACGACCTGAAGAAGCGCGGCTTCACCTTCTACAACTGGATGTAAGAGTCGGTCGGTTCCAGTCGTTTCTCTCGTGGTAGGGGAGGAACCATGAAGCTGGGAACCTCGCGAATCATCGCATTCGTCGTTGTCATCCTCGGCGGTGTCGCGGGAGTCGCCGGACTAGCCGGGTCGTCGATGGCGCAGACCTGCTCGTATCCCTTCGACAACTGCTCCACGACGACGTCCGCGCCCACGCCCCCGTCGACCACGCCCGGAAACACCACGACGACGACCACCGAAGCCGGCCAGTCGCCCCCGGCGACGGAGCTGGTCGACCCCTGTGAGCTCACGCCCAACGGCCCGGTGGGCCTGATCATCTCGGTGGACCCGGCCTCGGGGCCGCCAGGCACATCCGTGAACGTCACCGTGAAGGGCGCGGCGGCCGGGTCCAAGATCGACGTCACCTTCAACGGGACCGTGGTCGCGACGCTGCCCGAGGCGCTGGGGACGCCGGGGTGTCCGGCGAGCGGTTCCTTCGTCGTCCCGGCGGCGAGTCCTGGGACCTACCTCGTGTGCGCCGTCGTCGCGGGCGCCCCCGCGAAGTGCGTGCCATTCACCGTGCCCACGACCGTCCTCGGCATCAGCTTCTCGCGCGGCGGAGCACCGCTCGTCTCGGCGGCCAATCCCAACGCGGTCATCGCCTTCACGGGCTTCGGGCTCCTGCGCTTGCTGGCCCTGGCCGCGGCGCTCATCGCCGCCGGCTGGTTCCTGGTCCGACGGGACCGTCGAGGTCGCCGCGCCCGGGCCTCGTAGGCCGCACGGCTCATCGCACTCAACTCTCGGCGGGGGGCGCCGACATTGAAGGCTCATGCGACGCCTCGCAGTGGCGGTCTTCGGCCATGCCGCCGCCGGCTTCACTCTGCGCGTCTACGCGCACCTGTTCCCGTCGTGAGAGGACCGAGCACGCAAGGCCATAGACGACGTCCTCGGCGCGAACGTCGAGCGCGTACTCGAGTCCAACTCAGAGCCTCACCGCGCCGATCCGTTCAACTGCGGCCGCAGCCGCTCGCGGAGGTCCGAGCGCGCCATGCGGCCGAATTCTGAAGGACCACAGAAGGACCAAACGCCGTTCTGAGCGGTAAGACCGCAGGTCAGGCGTTGTCTGTCTAGATGTCGTAGTACAGGTAGAACTCCCACGGATGGGGGCGCAGGCGGACCTCGTCGATCTCCCGCTCACGCTTGTAGCCGAGCCAGGTCTCGATGAGGTCGGGCGTGAACACGCCGCCCGCCAGCAGGTACTCGTGGTCGGACTCAAGGGCGTTGAGCGCCGCTTCGAGTGAACCGGGCACCTGGGGAACCAGCGCGAGCTCTTCGGGGGGCAGGTCGTACAGGTCCTTGTCGACCGGCGGCGGCGGCTCGATGCGATTCTGGATGCCGTCGAGGCCGGCCATCAGCATGGCCGGGAACGCCAGGTACGGGTTGCACGACGGGTCCGGGCAGCGGAACTCGATGCGCTTGGCCTTGGGGCTCTTGGAGTACAGCGGGATCCGGCAGGACGCCGACCGGTTGCGCTGCGAGTACACCAGGTTGACCGGCGCCTCGTAACCGGGAACCAGCCTCTTGTAGGAGTTCGTCGTCGGCGCCGCGAAGGCGAGGATCGACGGCGCGTGTGTGAGCAACCCGCCGATGTACCAGCGCGCCAGGTCGGACAGGCCGGCGTAGCCGGTCTCCGAGAACATCAGCGGCTCGCCAGCCTTCCAGAGGGACTGGTGGCAGTGCATGCCCGAACCGTTGTCCTGGAAGATGGGCTTGGGCATGAAGGTCGCCGTCTTGCCGTGCATGCGGGCGACGTTCTTGACGATGTACTTGTAGAGCATCAGCTTGTCGGCCATTGACAGCAGCGTGTCGAAACGCATGTCGATCTCGGCCTGACCGGCGGTGCCCACCTCGTGGTGCTGCACCTCGATGTCGATGCCCATGCGCTCCATGGTCACGACCATCTCGGACCGGAGGTCCTGGTAGTGGTCCATGGGCGGGACCGGGAAGTAACCCTCCTTGTACCGCGGCTTGAAGCCGAGGTTCGGACCCTCGTCCTTACCGGAGTTCCAGATGCCTTCGACCGAATCGACGTGGTAGTAGCCCGAGTACTGGTTCTGGTCGAAGCGCACGTCGTCGAAGATGTAGAACTCGGCCTCGGGACCGAAGTAACAGGTGTCGGCGATCCCCGTCGACGTCAGGTAGTCCTCGGCCTTCTTCGCGACGTAGCGCGGGTCGCGCGTATAGGCCTCGCCCGTGACGGGGTCACGGACGAAGCAGTTGATGTTCAACGTCGGGTGACGACGGAAGGGATCGATGATCGCGGTGTCGGGATCGGGGAGCAGGATCATGTCCGACTCCTGGATCTCCTGGAAGCCGCGGATCGACGAACCGTCGAAGCCCAGCCCCTCCTCGAAGACGTCTTCTGTCAGCTCGTGAGCCGGGATCGAGAAGTGCTGCATGAGCCCGGGGAGGTCGCAGAAGCGAATGTCGACGATTTGGATGTCTTCGTCCGTAAGCATGCGGACGACGTCTGCCGGACTGCGTTCGGGCACTGTTTGCCTCCCTGTCTCGCCCCTCAGTGGCGTGGGCAACGTACTGAAGGGATCTCCGCCGCGACGAGCCGGTGTGTTAACGGGATGTGAAATCGAACGGGTGCTCGCCGATCGGCTGCGAAGATAGTGCTGGACGGAATGCCCCGTCGTATCGAAGGGACAAGCGTGGAACGCCAGCAGGACTACGTGCTCAGGACGGTCGAGGAGCGAGGCGTGCGGTTCATCCGCCTCTGGTTCACCGACGTCCTCGGACAACTGAAGTCCTTCGCTATCACCCCAGCCGAGCTCGAGAACGCCTTCGCCGAGGGGATGACGTTCGACGGTTCGGCGATCGACGGGTTCAGCCGGGTCCAGGAGAGCGACATGCTCGCCCTCCCCGACGCCAACACCTTCGACGTCCTGCCGTGGCGGGGCCAGGACGCGCCCGTCGCGCGCATGTTCTGCGACGTCACCGACCTCGACGGCACACCCTTCGCCGGCGATCCGCGCTATGTGCTTCGTCGCAACCTTGACCGGGCGCGTGAGCGGGGGTTCACGTTCTACGCCGGGCCGGACATGGAGTACTTCTACTTCGGCAGCGCCGAGAGCCCGAACGGTGAGCCCGAGCCGCTCGACCGGGGTTCATACTTCGACCTCACCGCGACCGACGTGGCCAGCGATCTGCGCAAGCGCACCATCCTCACCCTCGAACAGATGGGGATCCCGGTGCGCTACAGCCATCACGAGGACAGCCCGAGCCAGCACGAGATCGACCTTCGCTACACCGACGCTCTGACGATGGCGGACAACATCATGACGTTCAAGCTCATCGTCAAGGAGGTGGCGCTCGAACGCGGCGTGCACGCCACGTTCATGCCCAAGCCGCTGTCGCACGTCCAGGGCTCCGGTATGCACACGCACTTCTCGCTGTTCGAAGGCGACGTCAACGCCTTCTACGACCCCGGCGACGAGTACAAGCTCTCGAAGACGGCCAAGGGATTCATCGCCGGTCTGCTGCGTCATGCGCGCGAGATCACCGCCGTCACCAACCAGTGGGTCAACTCCTACAAGCGCCTGGTGATCGCGCCCGGCAACGAGGCACCCGTCTACGTGGCCTGGGCGCGCAACAACCGGTCGGCACTGGTGCGCGTGCCGGGCGGCCGCAAGGGCAAGGAGTCCTCCACCCGCATCGAGTTCCGGTCGCCCGATCCCGCGTGCAACCCGTATCTCGCCTTCGCCGTCGTGCTGGCCGCCGGCCTCGAGGGCGTGGAGGAGGGCTACGAGCTCAACGCCGAGCTCACCGCCAACCTGTACGAGATGACCGCCGAGGAGCGTCTCGCCGAGGGCGTCTCCGCCCTTCCTGGCTCGCTGGAAGAGGCGATCATCGAGATGGAGCAGTCGGAGCTGGTCGCCGAAGCGCTGGGCGAGCACGTCTTCGAGTGGTTCATTCGCAACAAGCGCATCGAGTGGGACGAGTACAAGACCTACGTCACGCCCTACGAGATCGAGCGCTACCTCCCTATCCTGTAATCGGGGGGATGTGACCGACGATGGAACCGCTGCTTCTCTTCCCCGATCCCACACCGCCCCAGCTGGCCCAGGCCCTCGACCTCGGCAGCTGGCCGTGGAAGGCCGCGGCCACGCCCGACGCCGCCACCCGCCTCGAGCCCGACGAGGGCTGGGCAGGTGCGGTGATCTGTGCTGACGAGGATCCGGATGCCGCCTTCGCCATGTGCCGCGCCCTGCGCAAGCGCGACATCCCCCTCGAGCCCTTGCTGCTGCTCGTGCCCAGCACCACGCTCGCCGAGCTCGAGCTGCGTGAGGACCTGTTCGACGACTTCTGCGTCACGCCGTTCCAGCCCGTCGAGCTGGAAGCGCGCCTGAAGCACCTGTTCTGGCGAACGGGGCGGGGCACCAGACCGGAGCTCGTCGAGTGCGGCCCGCTGGTGCTCAACCTCGAGACGTACCAGGCGGCCATCGCCGGCCAACACCTCGATCTGACCTTCATGGAGTACGAGCTGCTGAAGTTCCTCGCCACCCACCCCGGCAAGGTCTTCACGCGCGAGACGCTGCTCTCGCGGGTCTGGGGCTACGAGTACTACGGCGGGGCCAGGACGGTCGACGTCCACGTCCGCCGTCTCCGGGCCAAGCTGGGCGAGGAGCACGCAGCCCTCATCCAGACGGTGCGCTCCGTCGGCTACCGCTTCGGCCAATCCCCTCGTTGGGGATAGCCGCTACTGGTTGAGCTCGATCAGCTCGCTGCCTTCGTTGGCGTCCTCGACCTCGGTCTGGGCGGCCCAGCCCAGGACGCCCATGGTGACGCCGCCGACGACGAAGATCAGCGGGAAGAACAGCAGCATGCCGATAACGAGGATGATCGCTCCGACCACGGTGTGATTCTTACCCCATGAACGCCCAGGCCTCGACCTCGACCAGGGCATGAAGCGGAAGACCGGCCACAGCGACAGCGGCGCGGGCCGGACGGTGGTCGCCGAAGAACTCGATGTACGCCTCGTTCATCGAGGCGTAGTCGTCGATGTGGCGGAGGTAGACGGTCGTCTTGACGACGTCGGTGATCGACGCGCCTTGGCTCTCGAGCAGGGCCTTCAGATTGGCGAGCGCCTGCCGCAGCTCGGCCTGCATCCCGCCGCTGACCAGCTGACCGTCATGGATCCCCACCTGGCCCGACACGACCAGCCAGTCACCCGCCCGCATGACAGGCGTGTACGGCCCCACTGGTTTGCTCACTTGTTCCTCCGCGTCGGCCAGTCCTGCGCACAACCCTCGCCGATCCACGCAGCCGCCGCCACTGCTGCGAAAACGGCGTCCGAGCCGTTGACCGGCTCGCCGCCGCCGTGGTCGATCTCGACCTCGACCGCCGGCATCTCCCGAGCGCGGAGAATGCCGAATGAGCGGATGGTGAGGTCGTGGGGGTCGCCGGCCTCGTCGACGGCGATGCCCTCGGACCACACCCAACCAAGCGCCATGTGGGTCGCCCCGATGCAGTAGGACCGCAGCACGACGTCGTCGAGCGCGTCGCCGCACGAAACGCGGACGCGCACGAGGTCATCGGCAACCTCGGCCTCGGCGACGGCGCCGGACGGCGAGCGCACGGCACGGGTCGTGCCTGTCGCACCGCTCAGCAACACGTGGGCTTCGGCCCACCCCGCCGCACGCAGGGCCGACGACGTCGGCGGTCCCGCCACGTCGACCTCCTCGACTGTCAGGCCGGGCGCGAACGCCCGGACGGCGTCAGCAAGGCCTTCGGTGCGCGCCACCCGCACCACGCCCGTGCCGTCGGCGCCCGCTCCGGCGGCGATCGGCGCACGCTTGGGGCCGAGGCGCACAGTGTCTTCACGCGACAGGAGCACGCGGACAGCCCGCCCATGCTCGTCGGCCAGGCGACGGGCAACTGCGGGAGCCTCCGACGCGACCTTGCCGCCGAAGGCGCCGCCGTTGGCAAGCGGCGTCGCCGGCTCGCGCCCGGGAGCGCACCACGACGCGTCGAGCTCCAGGTACGCGGGCTCGACCCACGTCGTGCGCAGGGTGACGTCCCAATCTCCCTCGGGCACGCCGAGGGTGTGTTGCAGCGCGGCGGTCGTACGCCGTCCCTGGACCTTGCCGGCCGCCTGCCTGGCGTCGGTCAGCGTCTCGCCGACCGCCCACCCACCGCGACCGTCGGGAACAGCGACCAAGGCGTCGACCGGTGCCGTGTCGTCCGCGAACCCGCCGCCGCCCAAGGCCACGTCAGGCGCGACGCGTTGCGGTACACCGCCCTCGATCGCCGCCCGCCGGGACGCGGCCTCGAGGTCGCGGGGCCCGCCGTCGACGCCGTACGCCTCGAACGCCTCGCCGATCGTCCTCCAACCCGTGCACCGGCACAGGTGGGCGAGCAGGGCGCCGTCGACGTCGGTCGATCCCTTCGCCCGCAGGGCGGCCAGACGCAGCACGATTCCTGGCGTGCAGAAACCGCACTGGCTTGCGCCCGTGGAGCAGAAGGCGTCGCCCCAGGCACGCCGCTCCTCGTCCGGCAGCCCGTCGACGGTGGTGACGGTCCGCCCCGCGACGCGCCGGGCGGGCGTCACGCATGCGACTCGCGGCGCGCCGTCGACCAGCACCGTGCAGCACCCACACTGGCCCTGGGGGCTACAGCCGTCCTTGGGCGAGCGCGCGCCGAGCCGGTCGCGCAGGACCTCGAGAAGCGATGAGGAAGTGTCCTCGACGGAGACCGGACGCCCGTCGAGCGTGAAGTCGAGCGTCAGTTAGCTAAAGCTCTGACCGCAGCCGCAGGAGCGGGTGGCGTTGGGGTTGTTGATCGAGAACCCCGCGCCCTGGAGGCCGTCCTTGAAGTCGAGCGTCGCGCCCTTCAGCAGCGGTGCGCTCGACGGGTCGACGACCACGCTCACGCCGCCGAAGTCGGACTTGATGTCGTCGGCTGCGACGTCGGTATCGAAGAACATCTCGTAGCTGAAGCCCGAGCACCCGCCGGGACGCACGGCGACGCGCAGGGCGAGGTTCTCCTCGCTCTCCTGTGCGATCAGCTCCTTGACCTTGCTGACGGCGGTGTCGGTGAGGACGATCACCGCACCGGTGTCGACGGCCTGCTCCTGGATGCTCATGTGGTTCAGCCTACCTGCCTATTCGACGGACAAAACGACCTGACACGGCTCGCGGTCGACGAGCGTTCCGAAGTGTGCAACGTCTGCGCCGCCGTGTTCTTCCACGAATCCTTCGACGAGCCCGCGGTGCAAGTGGCACACGAGCTCGGGGTGCGCTTCGGCCAGCTCCCGGTAGGGGCAGTGGGTGAAGGCGATGGTGGCGAACTCGCCGTCGTCGGCCGTCGCCGGATCGAAGCCGAGCTCGTCGAGGGCCCTGGTCAGGGCCTGGGCGCACGACCCGTGACCTGAGCGGGCAGCCATGGCCCGCCCCTGCTCCCGACTGGCCACGGCGGCGTCTTCCCCGGCGACCCCTGCTCCGGCGGCCGCGCCGAGCAGCAGACGGGCCAGCAGCGGGAAGGCGGCGGGCTCCAGGCCCAGCGACGGCGCGTCGGCCGCCAGCGAGTACCGGTGCTGCGGGCGACCCACCGAGCCGCGTGCCTCGACCTCGACGTCGAGAAGGCCGACGTCGCGCATGCGCTCCAGATGCGGCCGCACCGTGTTCGGGTGCAGGCCGAGCGTCTCGGCGATGTCCTGCGTCGACAGCGGCGACGCCGACCGCGCCAATTCGAGATAGATGGCGTAGCGAGTGTTGTCGCCGAGCGCCTTCAGAACGGCCAACCGGGCCTGCGGCTCCACGCCCCCACATTACTACGGCGAAGCCCGGTAAAATCGAAGCGTGCCGGGGACCGTGCTGCCGAGCGAACAGGACGTCGTCGAGGTGCTGCGCGGCGTCGTCGACCCCGAGCTCGGGTCCGACATCGTCGACCTCGGCATGGTGCGCGACGTGCAGGTCGCCTCTGACGGGCACGTGACCGTCGGCGTCGCCCTCACCATCTCCGGGTGTCCGCTGCGGACGCAGATCCGAGAGGACGTCGAGTCGAAGGTGCGCGGTCTGCCGGGCGTCAGCGACATCGACGTGACGTTCGCGGAGATGACCCAAGAGCAGCGCAGCGCGGTGATGCAGCGGGTGCGAAAGCGCCTGGCCGACAACCCGCCGCCGACCGAGGTCCCTCTCACCACACGAGTGATCGCCGTCGCCAGCGGCAAGGGCGGCGTCGGTAAGTCGAGCGTTACGGTGAATCTGGCAACGGCGATGGCG
>JAFAUA010000062.1 GCA_019243595.1 Acidimicrobiia bacterium | reverse complement strand
GTGGGCGGCGAGCGGCTGCATGGCGCTGACCGGTCGGGAGGACGGCCCGCCGCTTGGGCCGCCGGCAGGCCTGGTCGCCGGTGTGGTCTCGACCAGCGAGTCGATCGCCCGGGCGAGCGGCGTCGAGCTCGACGGCTTGGCGATGCTCGCCGAGCGGGCCGCCATTGCGGGGCTCAACAGGCACGGTGACCGCAGCTGCGGCGAAGCCACCCGGCTCCTGCGCGCCGCCGACGGATGGATCGCCGTGACACTGGCGCGCGACGACGACATTGCCTCGGTTCCGGCATGGCTCGAGACCGAACAGATCCGCGACGTGTGGCCACTCGTGACGCAGGCAGTCGCGCAGCGACAGGTTGCACCGCTCGTCGAACGGGCGCGCTTGCTCAGCCTTCCGGTCGCTGCTCTCGGATGCGACACCGCAGGCATCACCGCTCGCCCGAGCGGCGCCACGCGCACAACTGACATCGCCGACGCCATGGTCGCCGACCTATCGGCGCTCTGGGCCGGTCCCCTCTGCGGACACATCCTCCAGCTCGCAGGCGCGCGGGTCATCAAGGTCGAGTCGACGGGGCGGCCGGACGGCGCCCGCCGCGGGCCTGAAGCCTTCTTCGACTTGATGAACGGCGGGAAGGAGAGCGTGGCTCTCGACTTCGACGATGACGAACAGCTCGATGCGTTGCAGCGGCTGGTCGCCGCCGCAGACGTCGTCATCGAAGCGTCACGTCCACGCGTCCTCGAGAGCCTCGGCATCGGACGCGCCGACCACCAGGTTTGGGTGTCGATCACCGGCTACGGCCGCGGCTCTGACGGTGTGGCGTTCGGCGACGACGGGGCCGTCGCCGGCGGGCTCGTCGTCGAGGACGAACGAGGGCCGTGCTTCTGCGCCGACGCCATCGCCGACCCACTCACTGGGCTGGTCGCCGCCGACCTTGCCCTCGGTGCCCTTGCGGCCGGCCACGCCGAACTGATCGACGTTCCCCTGGCTGGCGTCGCCGCTCGCTTCGCGGGCCCGACACTCCAAGTAGACGACCCAGTCGACGTCGCGGCGCCGACCGCCCGGCGCCTGTCTGCCACAGCTCCCGGACTGGGCGCCGACACCGACCACGTGCTCGCGGGGCTGTGACAACCATCCTGTTCCGGAACGTCGAGGTCGACGGGCAACCGGTCGACGTGCGCGTCACAGCCGACACCATCGCTACGGTGGGCCACGATCTCGACGTCGACGGTGCAGAGGTCGTCGACGGCCGCGGCGGCGCCCTCATCCCCGGTCTGCACGACCACCACGTCCACCTGCTGGCGATGGCTGCGGCCCGGCGCTCGGTCGATCTCACCGGGTTGACCGACGTGGAAGGGATCGGCGGTGCGCTGCAACGAGCCGCGGCGACGAATCCTACGACACGGTGGCTGCGCGCCACCGGGTGGCACGAGCCGGAGCTCGACCGCAACACGCTCGACCGCCTGGTCCCCGACCGGCCGGTACGCGTGCAGCACCGGTCGGGAGCCCTGTGGGTGCTGAACTCGCGGGCGCTCGAGGCGACCGGCTTCGACGAGCCGACCGGCCGGCTGTTCGGCATGGACGACGCCCTTCGCGATCGGATCCCGCCCGACGAACCGCTCGACCTGGCCGCCGTCGGGCAACGCTTCCTTGCGGCCGGGGTCACCGGTGTCACCGACGCCACGCCGACCGATCGACCTGGCGACGTCCAGCTCCTCGCCGAGTCCGGGCTCCACGTGCTGGCGATGAGCGCGCCGACCCTGAACTTCGAGGGCGCCGGACCAGCCAAGCTCATCCTCGCCGACCACGCGCTGCCCGGCCTCGACGAAGTCGTCGGTGCGATCCGTACGGCCCACGGCGACGGCCGCCCGATCGCCGTGCACTGCGTCACCGCCGCGGCGCTCGTTCTGGCCCTCGCGGCGTGGGACGAAGCAGGAGCGAGCACCGGCGACCGCATCGAGCACGGGTCGGTGATCCCGCCCGAGCTGATTCCGGCGATTGCTGCCCACCGGCTCACCGTCGTCACCCAGCCCAACTTCGTGGGCGAGCGCGGCGACGACTATCTCGCCGACGTCGACGCCCACGACGTCCCGTCGCTCTACCGGTGCCGCTCACTCCTCGACGGCGGCGTCGACGTGGGCTTCGGAACCGACGCCCCGTTCGGCGATCCCGACCCGTGGCTGGCGATCAAGGCGGCAACGAACCGCCGCACAACAATTGGCGCGATCGTCGGCGCCGAGGAACGAGTCGACGCGGCAACCGCGCTCGACAAGTTCCTGGGCGATCCGCGTCGCCCCGGCGGTCCGCCGCGCCGTGTCCAACCCGGCGGTCCCGCCGACCTGGTCCTGCTCGATGCTCCGCTCGCCGACGTGCTCGCCGAGCCGTCAGCCGAGCGCGTCCGGGCGACGGTTAGTCGGAGCTCGGGAGTGGCTTGGCGCCCTTGATGTTGAGGCGCTCGTCGCCCAACGAAAGCGAAGCCTTGCCGGGCTTCGTGCACAGGATCTCGATGCCGACTTCCTCGTCGGCATAGCGCTTGCCCAGCTGCGTGCCCTCGTCGAACCCGGCCTCGACGGCCTCCTTCGGGCCGGCGTCGCCTTCGGCCGCGACCATCGGATGTCCGCCGCAGCGGAGGTCGACAGGCTCGCTCGGCGCCCGCACGACAATGACTTCGGTCTCGTCGGTCGCGCTGCGCAACCGGGCTCCTGCCTTCAGATCCATACCGGTAGCGTAATTCTGAGGCCCCGGTGAACCCGAGATGAGCGTGACGCCGTGAACATCCCCCTGCTCCTCGAGATGGTCGCCGAAGGAGCGCCCGATCGTGTCGTTGTCGGGCCGCGTGCAGGAGGCCTGACCGCTCAGCAGCTGCTCGATCGCAGCCGCGCCGCAGCGGCGCTTTTCACGAATGCGGGTGTCGAACGCGTCGGCCTGGTCGACGTCAACTCCGAAGCGGTGCCAGTCGCTCTGTTCGGCGCCGGTGCGGCGGGCCTGCCGTTCGCGCCGGTCAACTACCGACTCACCGACGAGCAGCTCGACGCCATCCTGCGCCGCCTCGCACCGGCACTGGTCATCGTCGGCGACGACGTCCGCCCTCGCATCGGCGACATCGAGGGCTTGCAG
>JAFAUA010000269.1 GCA_019243595.1 Acidimicrobiia bacterium | reverse complement strand
AGGTGCCGTGCATCACGCCCGCCACGCTGTGCGAGGAGCACGGTTTGGGGCCGATCGACGTAGTGCAGATCGACACCGAGGGCTCCGACTACGAGATCCTGCGCCTGCTCCCGTTCGACCGACTCCAGCCGACGCTGGTCATCTACGAGCACCACCACCTTGCAGACGACGAACGTGAGGCGGCCCGCGCTCTCCTGCGCGGCCACGGCTTCGACCTGTTCGAGGAGAGCCTCGACACAGCAGCCCTTCGGCTCGACCGGGTGTCGCCGGCCGTCGTCCAGGTGTGGGAGCGGGTCGCGGCCGGCGACGCCGACCCGGCATGAACGCCGCCCAGCTGCGCGCCGCGGCGCGCGCTCGCGCCCAGCGCTGGTTGCGGGACCGCGGCTATCTCGTCGAGCGTCTCACCCCGG
The DNA here is from genome assembly GCA_019243595.1 of Acidimicrobiia bacterium. Lineage (GTDB taxonomy): Bacteria > Actinomycetota > Acidimicrobiia > Acidimicrobiales > AC-14 > CADDZP01. The sequence continues at coordinate 14,327 of JAFAUA010000269.1, read as the reverse complement.
ACGAGCTCCGCTACATGACGTCGTGGAGCGACGCCCCGATCCCGGCGGGACAGCCAGTGCCCCAACGCGATGACCCCCGCCTGGTCGCACTGCGTCGCCGCTACGACGAGCTGGACTGGCCGGTGACGGCCCACAGCCGTTGGAGCGACCGCTCGTTCGTCGACTTCGCCCGCTTCCGCGGCGACAGCCTCTACATCTGGCACTACCGCGAGAGTCCGCGGGTGAGCGCCCTCAAGTACTTCATGTTCCTGCGCTACGTCGAGGAGCGCGACCACAAGGGATGGCTCGACGCTCTCGGCGAAGACGGGGCGTTCGGCTGCTGGACGTTCGAGTTTCCCGGCCGCCGCCCGGTGAGTCGCGACCTACTCGACAGCGTCAACGAGCTGACCTTTCTCGACCGCCACTTGCAGCTCTCCGGGTGGGACGGCCTGCGCGCCCTCGACATCGGCGCCGGCTACGGCCGCCTCGCCCATCGTGCCGCACAGGCGCTGCCCGGCCTGCGGGACTGGTGCTGTGCTGACGCCGTGGCGGAGTCGACCTACCTCTGCGAGCACTACTTGCAGTACCGCGGCGTTGTTCCGCCCGCTCGTGTAGTGGAACTGCCCGACGTGCCGTCGCTGGCGCCCGGCGCTTTCGACCTGGCCGTGAACGCCCACGTGTTCTCCGAATGCCCGCGTGAGGCCGTGCGCTGGTGGGCCGAGCAGCTCGCCCGCCTCGGCGTCAACTGGTTGTTCGTCGTGCCCAACGAGGCCGACGGCTTCTTCACCCACGAGGCCGACGGGTCGCGTCGGGACTACCGGGAGGTGCTGGAGCAGGGCGGCTACCGGCTGGTCGTCGACGAGCCGGCGTTCGCCGACCCGGCCGTGCGCGAGCTCCTCCGCGTGCACGACCGCCACTGCCTGTTCGAGCGCGACCGTCCGTGATCCACGTCGCCCTGGCGACGGATCGCGCCTACGTGCCGTACTGCGGTGTCGCAGCCCTTTCGCTTGCCGAGGCGCGAGGCGACTCGCCACTCACGATTCACCTCCTCCACGGCGACGACGTCGGCCAGAACGAAGTGGGGGCCCTGACATCGGTCGCCAGCCGCCCCGGCGTCGACGTCGTGGCCCACCGCATCGACGCCGCTGCGGTCGCAGAGCTGCCATCGGTGGATCGCTTCGGGCCGGTCATCTGGTTCCGGTTGCTGGTTCCCGAGCTCCTGTCCGACTGCGGACGCGTGGTCTACCTCGACGCCGACACCTTCGCCGTGGCGCCGCTCGAAGACTTGTGGAGCGCCGACCTGGGCGGCGCGGCGGTCGCTGCAGTGCGCAATGTCGTCCATCCCGAGCACCGGCATCGGGGCTCGGCGCTCGGGTTGCCGAGCATGTCTGCGTACTTCAACAGCGGCGTCCTGCTCTTCGACCTCGAACGTGTGCGCAGCGCAGGGCTCATGGCGCAGGCGCGCGACGTCGCCTGTCGCCAAGGCGATCGGCTGCTGTGGCCCGACCAGGACGCGCTGAACGTGGCCTTCGCCGGACGCTGGCTACCGGTTCACCCCCGTTGGAACTGCATGAACAGTCTGCGGGTCTGGCGTCCGTGGGCCGAAGAGACGCTGGGTGCCGACGCCGTCGCCGAGGCGTTGGCCGACCCTGCGGTCGTGCACTTCGAGGGCCCGGCGTTGAGCAAGCCTTGGCACTACCTGTCCGATCACCCACTGCGTGAGCGCTACCGGTCGGTGCTGGATCGCACGCCATGGGCGGACACGCCGCTTGCCGACCGAACGGTGGCGACCCGCTTCATCGGACGCCTGCCCGAGCGTCGGCAGCGTGACGCGTTCGGCCAGCTCCTCCGCATGCGGGCCCTTCGCGCGAAGCGTCGTCGGTAGTCTCGCCCGGTGGCGTCCTCGGCCGCGCCCGTCCTTGTTCTCGAGAACAGACCGGAGCGCTTGCGTGATTGGGCGGGTGCGATGTGGCACTTCCGGCATCTACTCGCCATGCTCAGCCGCGCCCAGTTCCACGTCCGCTACAAGCGCGCGTGGTTCGGGGTGGCGTGGGCCGTCGGGCTTCCGGTCGTTCAGGCCGCAGTGCTCACGATCGTCTTCGAGAAGCTCGTGCGCGTCGATGCGGGTGTCCACTTCGGCGCCTACGTGCTCAGCGGCGTGCTGGCGTGGAGCTACTTCTCCCAGACCGTTTCACCGGGATCGACGGCGATCGTCGAGGGCTCGTCGCTGACTGACAAGGTGTGGTTCCCGCGCGCCATCCTCCCGGCGACCGCGGTGTTCGCCAACGTGCCCGGCTTCGCGGTGTCGATGGCGTTCCTGGTCGTCGCCCTTCCAATCCTCGGCGTCGGCCTCGGCGTCCGGCTGTTGCTGCTCCCGGTCGCGTGCGCCTTCCTGATCGTGTTCACACTCGTGCTGGTCGAGGTGCTGTCCGCGCTGCATGTGTACTTCCGGGACGTCCGTTTCCTCGTGCAGGCCGCCCTCGTCGTGTGGTTCTACGTGACGCCGATCGCCTACCCGAAGAGTTTGCTGAAGGGGTTGGCGGTCTGGATCGACCTCAACCCCCTCACCGGCATCGTGGCGCTGTTCCATTTGGCGACCGTCGGGCGTGAGGCCAACTGGCAGCGTCCGGTGCTGATTGCTCTGGCGTGGACGGCCGCCCTCTTCGTCGCCGGCGTCGAGGCCCACCGGCGGCGCGACCGCCTGTTCGTCGACCTCCTGTGACCTCCGCATGAGTGACGTTGTCCTCAGCCTCGAGGCCGTGAGCAAGCGGTACGTGAAGCTCGACGAGCGGGCGATGCTGCTCCGATCGCTGCTGCCGTTCGCCCGGCCGGGGCGGTCCGAGCTGTGGGCGCTGCGCGACATCGACCTCGTTGTGCGCCAGGGCGAGACCGTCGGTCTCATCGGCCGGAACGGAGCGGGCAAGACCACCCTCCTCCGGCTTCTCGCGGGGGTGACCCGCCCGTCGGCCGGCCGGGTCACCGTCGCCGGCCGCATCGCGCCCCTCATCAGTGTCGGCGTGGGCTTCCACCCTGAGATGTCGGGCCGGGAGAACGTCTACGTCAACGGCATGCTGCTCGGTCTCACCAGCAAGCAGATCACCGAGCGCCTCGACGACATCGTGAGCTTCGCCGAGCTCGAACGCTTCATCGACACGCCGGTGAAGTTCTACTCGTCGGGGATGTACATGCGTCTCGGATTCTCCGTCGCCATCTCCGCCGACCCCGACGTGCTCCTCGTCGACGAGGTGCTGGCCGTCGGCGACCTGGCCTTCCAGCTGCGCTGCTTCGACCGCATGCGCGACATCCAGGAGCGCGGCGCCACCATCGTGCTCGTGAGTCACTCGATGCAGGCCATCCGCAACTTGTGCCCGCGGGCGGTCGTGCTCCGTCAGGGCCGGGTGGAGTACGACGGCGAAGTCTCCGAGGCGATCGGCCGCCATCACGAGCTGATGAGTGCCGACGTGGCCGCGGGCGAGGTGCGCACCGCGGTCAACGTTGAACACGCGGTGGTCACGGGCGGCGCCCGCATCGTCGAGCGGCGTCTGTTGAACGGCACGGAGGTGGTACACCACGCCGCGGTCGACGAGACGCTGACGTTCGAGGCGCAGGTCGCCTTCGAGCGGTCCGTGGAGAGCCCGCAGCTCTTCTTCTCCGTGCTCCGGGACGACGGGCGCCTTGCCTACTCGCTGTTCACCGAGCCCGAGCAGCGGTACCAGTCGTACGCGGCGGGCGAGGTCGCCGACGTCAAGGTCCGCTTCCAGTGCCGCCTCGGGGGCGGTACCTACAAGCTGGTGCTGCAGGTCCTCACGAGCGACGGTCGCCAGATGCTCGAGCCCGACGACGCCGGGCTGCTGTTCTTCGTGGCGCCCGCACCGGGCTCTGCGGGACTGACCCACCTGGGCGCCGAGATCACCGTCGACGGCCACTCGGTGAGCGACTACGGCGAGTTCACCCTCGGCCGCCGCCAGACGCCCTAGCCCCACCCTCAGAATGCGTCAGAGCACCAGCGTGCGGCTGCGGACGCTGCCGACGAACAGGGCGCCGGCGGCGACGGTGTCGAGGGCGAAGCGCAGGGCGAAGCCGGCCGCGACCGTGGCCGGCGCGGGGGCGACGGGGACGCTCCGGCTGCGGCGTGCCTGCACGAACGCCCAGGCGCCGAGCGACGCCAGGGCGGCCCGCCGGTGTCGGGTACCGGCCGCGGCGGCCGCTGCGTAGAGAGGAGCCCGGCTCCAGTTCCCGAGGACGTAGCGGTGGCGGAACAGAGGCATGTCCCGCAGCTCCGGCACCTCGCGCACGAGGGCGGGAAAGGCCGCCATCTGCACGGTGCGGCTGACCATGTCGCTCACGTCGATCGGGAACACCGCGTGCTCGACGACGGCCTCGGGCACGTAGGCGGCGCGGCCGGCGCGCCGGACGCGCCAGGCCAGGATGGTGTCTTCGCCGAAGCCCAGCCCGCGCGCCCGAGCCCAGGGGCGAAATCCGAGACGCGCCGCGGCCTCGACGTCGAAGCCGCCGGCTTCGTCGTAGGCGCGGCGCCGGTAGAAGACGTTGCACGTCGGGTACAGGCCCTCTTCGCCCGACGCGAGGCTGCGCTCGTGGAGGGCGACCGTCCGCGCCGGGCGGGTGGCGCCGTTCACCACGTCGGCCCCACCGTCGAGGGCGGCGACGCCAGCCGCCAGCCAGCCGGGGTGGGGAATGCAGTCGCTGTCGGTGAACGCCAGGTACTCGGCCTTCGAGAGGGCGACGCCGGTGCAGCGACCCTCGACCGCGCCCGAGCCGGTGTTGGCGACCAGGCGCACGTTGCGTCCGGCGGCGGCGTCGGCCGCCACTTCCTCGGGCGCGCCGTCGGTGGAGCCGTCGTCGACGACCACCACCTCGAAGTCGCGATAGGTCTGGGCCGCCAGGGCGTCGAGGAGCTGGCGCAGCAGAGCACGACGGTTGCGCACGGGCACGACGACCGAGACCCGAACGCCGGCGTCAGCCATCACCCGTGACGCTCCATCACTCTTGCTGCTCTATCACCCGTGACGCAGCGACCAGTCGTAGGGGATGTCGGGCGTGAAGGGGTCCTTGCGCAGGATCTCGTCGGGCGTGTGGGCCTCTGTGGCGCAGTTGGCCACGAGCGCGGCGCTGTCGCCCACGCCCTTGAAGCCGTTCCAGACACCGGGCGGGATCGTCACCAGCTTGTAGTCGAGCTCGCCGACGAAGAGCTCGACCAGCGCGCCGCGCGTCGACGAGTCCTCGCGGTCGTCGTAGCAGACGAGCTTCACCATCCCGACGGGCACGGCGTAGTTGAGCGTCATGCGCTTGTGGACGTGCCAGCCTTTGATCGCACCCGGGTAGACGAGCGAGAAGTAGATCTCGCCGAAGCGTTCGAAGTGGTCGGCGTCGGCCCGCAGCATGTGCAGCACCGCCCCCCGCTCGTCGGGGATGCGGCGCAGCGGGGTGACCAGCAGGCCGTCGATGTCGGTCATGACGGGAGCTCCCCCCGGTGGGCGAGGCAGAAGCGGGCGGTTTCCTCGACGGCCGCCGCCAGGTCGCTGTCGGCGCGCAACCCGAGGTCGGCGAGCCGCTGTACCGAGACCCGATGGGCTTCCGGACGTCGGTCTGGGCCCTCCGGCGCGTGCAGGGTTGGACGCTCGCCGGTGAGCGACTCGAAGGCGTTCTGCACGAGCTCGGCCAGGCCCCGCACGGTCGTGGGCGTGCCGGACCCGAGGTTGTACGTGCCCGCTGGGACAGCGGCGGGGTCGAGGGCGGCTTCGAGCACGCCGACGACGTCGATCATGGGAACGAAGTCACGCCACTGCCACCCGTGGGACCGAAGACGTAGAACACCGCTCAGCGCCGCCTGGCGGCACAGGTCGTTGGCGACGAGCGTCCAGCGCTGCACGTCCGGCCGGTCGGGCGCGCCGACCGCGTTGGTCAGCCGGAGGACGACGAGGTCGACGTCGTGGGACGCGGCCGCGTGTTCCGACGCGAGTCGGGCAACGGCGTAGGCGCCGCGCGGCGCGGGGATTGCACTCTCGTCGAGCACGGCGCCCTCGACGGCGGCGCCATAGACGTGAACCGTCGACACGTAGACGAAGCGGCGCACGCCACCCTCGGCCGCGGCGCGTGCGGTCTGCCACGTGGTCGAGACCGTCTCTGCGAGCGCCTCCTCGGGGTTCTCGGCGGTGAGGATCTCGTTGGCCCCCGCCAAGTGGACCACGGCGTCGGCGCCCGCGCACGCCTCCTTCAGATCGGCCGCGTTCGACCGGTCGATCAGCGTCAGCGAGTGATCGCCATGCCGTTGCAGGTGTCCGACGAGCCGCCCGCCGATGTAGCCGCGCGCGCCGGTGATGACGACCGCACTCACCGCCGCGCCTCCCTGATCGCCCGCGCCCGGTTCACTGCCGCTTCGCGCAGGAAGCCGGCGGTGTGCACGACGGAGAGAGCGGCGCCCATGGCCACATCAGCGTGCCACGGCCCCTCCTTGGCGCGGTCACTCAGCAGGCGTTCGAGGTGGATGAGGATGCCCTTGGCGCCGCCAAGCGGCCGGCGGGCGTTGGTCTCCCGGTCGAGCAGCCAGTCCGAGCGCCCCTGGGCGTAGGTGCGCTTGACGAAGTACCCCGGACGCAAGCGCGACGGTGGCACCTCGTGGGTGACGGCCGCCTCGGGGATGTAGCGGATGCGACCGCCGACGCCCCAGAACCGGCGGCACAGGTCGACGTCCTCGTTGAAGAAGATCGGCACCCGCTGGGCCGGCCCCAGTACCGGGTCGAAGCCGCCCGTCTGCCGCAGCAGGTCGGTGCGAAAGGCGGCGCTGGCGGTCAGCACGAAGTCGCCGGCCGGCAGCTCCTTTTCGGCGTCGCCGCGGCTGTACTCCGACAGACAGCCGCGCCAGTCTCGGCTCACCCAGTGCGGCAGGGCCACCGCCGGGTCGAGGACGACGGCCCCGCCGGCACCCTCGCTCCGACCGTCGAGAATGGCCCGGGTCAAGGCGCGCAGCCATCCGGAGGCCACGGACACGTCGTCGTCGACGAACGCCACCACGTCGCCCTTGGCGGCCTCGATGCCCGTGTTCCTGGCGTAGGCCGCGCCCCGCTTGGGCTCTCGCAGCAGCGTGACCGACGCGGGAATCGTCGTTGACAACGCGTGGACCACCGAGCCGGCGCCTGGACCATCGTCGTTGTCGACGACGAGGAGCTCCCATTCGAAGCCCGGGTCGTCCTGGGCGGCGATCGAGCTCAGGGCCCGGGCCAGCGCGTCGGGTCGCCGGAAGGTCGGCAGCACCACCGTCACCGCAGGCCCGCTCATCGGCCCGTCAGCCTCGACGGCGGGCCGCCAGCTGCTCGAGGGCGGCGTCGGGGACGTCGAGGTCGCCACGGCCGATGCCGACCTGCAGGTCGGGCTTGTAGCTGCCGTGGTGGTCGGAACCACCGGTGACGACGAGGCCGTGACGCGTCGCCAGGTCGGCGACGCCCTGGCGCTCCTCGGGGGTGTACCGGCCGTAGATGGCCTCGGCCCCGGCCAGACCCAGGGCGGCGAGCTCGCCGACGGTCCGGTCGAGCTCGGCGGCCTCGAGACCGAGGCTCAGCGGGTGGGCGAGGACGGGCACGGCGTTGGAGTCGACTGCCAGACGGAGAGCCTGCTCGGGATACAGCCGCTCCTTCTCCACGTACCCGGGCTGGCCCTTGGCCAGGTACCGGTCGAACGCCTCCTGGATGGTGCCGACAACGCCGTTGCGGACGAGGACGGCGGCCACGTGGGGTCGGCCAATGCCCATGCCCCCGGCTTCGGCCTCCACCTCCTCTGGGGTAATCGGCAGTCCGAGCTCGTCGCGCAGGCGCCGGAACATGCGGGCGTTCCGGGCGTCCCTCGCCTCCTGCAGGCGGATGAGCTCCTCCTCGAGCGGCCCGCCGGGCTCGACGAAGTAGATCAGGACGTGCATGGTGCCCGTGGAGACCTCGCAGGAGATCTCGGTACCGGGGACGAGCTCGACGCCCACCTCCGCCGCCCGCTTGGCGGCCGCCTCGAGCCCGTCCATCCGGTCGTGGTCGGTGAGAGCCACGGCCCGGCAGCCGTTGGCGGCGGCCAGCTCGGGGATGCGCTCGGGCGGGTCGGAGCCGTCGGACGCGGTCGAGTGGGTGTGAAGGTCGATCATGGGGGCGGAGCCCGCCAGCCGGCGGGCATCTCACCGTAGACGCCAAAAAGCCGCGTGCCGAAGGCCACGATCCGCTCTATTGTGGAAAACTGTTCGCCTCGGTCGAGCAAGGGCCGACGGGGGCAAAAGGGGGAAAGTGCTGGTGGCTCTAGTGGAAACGTCGCAACTGTCGTGCCCTCGGTGCGGTGTGGGAATCGCCCGGGTCGAGGACGCCTGCCGTGAGGTCGGCTCGTGGATCTTCCTCGACTGTCCTTCGTGTCACCAGCAGAGCGACGTGACGTTTGCGCCGATCTGGCGGCCGCTCGCTACCGCCTGAGCCTCCGCGCTCAGGACTGAGCCGGCCACCCGTCGATCGGCGGGTAGGGCACCGGCTCGCCACCTTTCACCACGGGCCGCTCGGCCCGGAACCGTAGGTCGGTGTCGCGGCTGAGGAACACCGACGTCACCCACTGGTAGGCCTTCGTCGGCCCCGGTCCGGCGAAGTCCAGCTGCAGCAACCCCGCGTCGCGAAGTACGGCGGCCGGCTCGGGGAACCAGTCGGTGTTGTCGAGCACGACGATGGCGCCCGGCGCCAGGCAGGGCACGGCCTTGCGCGCCGCCTCTTCGCGTAGATAGCCATCGATGACGACGACGTCCCAGGGTGCACCCTCGGCGACCGAGCCGGTGTAGGACTCGGGGTCGGTCGCCAGCCTGATCGACACGACCTTCGGATCGACCTTGGGCAGCACGAGATCGCGCCAGGCCGCATCGTTCTCGACGGACACGAGCTCGGCGACCCGGGACTGCCAGTACATCGTCGACGCCCCGGCGCCGTACTCGAACATGCGCCGGTTGGTGAGGTCGAGGCTGTCGAGGTAGGCGGCCGCCGGGTAGGTGATCCACGGCACCGGGTTGCCGTCCTGGTCGACGGGGCTGTCGCTCAACGTGGACCGAGCGTGACCCTCGTCGATCACGAGGCGCTTGGCGGCGCGTCCGACGCGGCTGAGGCGCTTGGCGAGGACGATCGGGTTGCGCTCCATGACGGGCCGGGAACCTACTGCGCGGCGCCGGTGTCGATGTCGAGGGCGTCGACCATGTGCTCGCGGCCCGACGGAACCAGCAGGTAGTCCCATGTGCCGTAGCGCTCGAAGAGCGGACCGCGTCCGAGCTCCTCGGTGCGCACCGACGCGAGCGAGGCCCGACGCATGGCATACGCGCGACCGCCGCTCGCCTCGACGAGTCCGGGCAGCAACGCCCGCAGCTGCTCGTTGACGTCGTGCACCTCGACCATGATCGCCGGCCGCAGCCGAACGAGGTCGTTCCACGCGGCCTCGAACAGCGCGGCCTCGAGGCCTTCGACGTCGAGCTTGAGGAGGTCGCACCCGCCGAGCGCCGCGGCCATCGGCTCGGCGGCTACACGCACGACCGAGCCGCCGGAGAACTCGGGGACGAGCGTCGCGTTCCCGGGCGTCGCCCCGTCGAACGCGGGCGGAATCGTGAGGTCGACGAAGTCCTCGGATCCGGCAACGACCGCTGCCTCGTGCACGTCGACGTTGTCGAGGCCGTTCTCGGCCAGGTTGGCGCGCAGCAGGGAGGCCGACTCCGGGTGAGGTTCGTAGGCGCGGTACACGCCGCCGGCAACCTTGGCGCCGGGCACCGTGTAGAAGCCGATGTTGGCGCCGATCTCGACCACCTCGGCGGCCCGGGCGCAGAGCGCCTCCCACACGCGGGGGCCCGCCCCCAGGCGGGCGACGTCGTCCATGCCCAGCCAGTAGGTCCACTGGGTGACGCCGGACGCGGCGTTGACGAAGCGGACGTCGGGGCGACCGGGCGGGGTGAACGTCCGCACCGCCGGCGGCACGGGACGGAAACGAGCCAGCCGCAACAACGCCGGCGGGCTCGCGGCCGGGTCCGTCGTCGTCAGGGTGTGGTCGTACCGTCTGCGGGCGGCGAGAAGAGGCGCCGACGGCGCGCGGGTGACCGCACCGACCACCGCCGTGCGGACAACTCGGCGCAGCTCGTGACGATTCATGGAGGCGCCGCCGCGGACAAGGCAGGCAGCGTACAGAACGCTCGCCCGTGCCGAATACCCTGAGCGCGATGCCGATCGCCGACGCGCTCCGCGAGCGGAACGCGCTCGAGAAGCTCCGGCGCTTCGGCCCGCTGCGCTGGGCTTTGCGCACGGCCGACTTCCCGATGTGGCGGCGTGTGCGGGGAGCGGCTCAGCCGGTGCGGCTCCGTTGGCTGCAGCACATGTCGTACTACCTCCCATCCCACGGGGCCGAGCCCGAACTGGCGGCGTTGATGATTGCCCTCGTCCGCGAGCTGCCCGTGAGGTCGTTCGTCGACGTGGGCGCCAACTTCGGCTACTACTCCTGGCTGCTCGACGAGCAGGCGCGAGACGCGCTCGAGATCCACCTCTTCGAACCCGACGCCGCCAACCAGCGGCTGGTGCGCGCAACACTCGGCCGCCGCCCGGCGGGCAACGCCACCCTGCACCCCGTTGCCCTCGGTGCCGAGGAGGGAACCGCCCTCTTCTACCGGGACCTCGACTCTGGCCACCGCGGCAGCCTGGTCGGCGAGGCCGCCGTTGGACCGGCGGTGACCACTGACGTGCGCCGGCTCGACGGCGAGGTGCCGGCGCCGCCGCCCCTCACGCTGGTCAAGATCGACGTCGAGGGCGGCGAAGAAGACGTGCTCGCCGGCGCGTCGTCGCTCCTGAGCGCCGCCCCGGTCGTCGTCGTCGAGTGCTATCACCATGACGACACGGCGGCGTGGCGACAGCTGGCCGCGCATCCCGGCTATCAGCTCTTCGACGCCGCGACAGTTGCGCCGCCCACCGCCGACACCGCCAACTACCTGGCGATTCCGCCCAGCGTCAGTGCCGAGGAGCTCGGGCGCGTGCGCGCGGAGCGCGACCGGATCCTCCGGCTGCCCCGCCTCGACCCGGTCCCCTCGGCATGACCACCGTCTTTCGCAGCGAGCAACGCGCCTCGTGGCTGAAGCGGGTGCTGTGGCGCCCGATCGGTCGGGCCGCCCTGCGCGTCGGCCAGGGACGGGGCCCGATCGGCCTGCGCGCCCTGGCCCTTCGCCGGGGTGCCTTCCCCTACCTGCGGGCCAAGGACGAGCCGTTCGAGCAGGAGCTCGAGCACGGCGTGTTCGTCGGCGGCACGCGGGACATGCTCTCGCTCTACGTCCGCACCTTCGGGGTGTGGGAGCCGTACCTTTCGGCGTTCGTGCGGGCCCGGCTCTCGCCCGGAGACGTGTTCGTCGACGTCGGCGCCAACACCGGGTGGTACACGCTGTTGGCCGCCTCGAGCGTCGCACCCGGGGGCCACGTCGTCGCCGTGGAGGCGTCGGCCGCCATCGTCGAGCAGCTCGAGCGACAGCTCCACCGCAACGACGTGACCAACGTCCGCATCGTGCAGGAGGCGGTCAGCGACCACGAGGGCCGCGTCGAGCTGGAGCTCGGGCCGGCCGAGCACACGGGCATGACCAAAGCGGTTGCCGACGCCGCCATTGGCGCCGGCGTCGCGTGCCGGCCGCTGCCGCAGATGCTCCACGATGACGAGTGGGCGCGCGTGCGTCTCGTCAAGATCGATGTGGAGGGCGCCGAGTTCGCCGCCGTCAAGGGGTTGGCGCCGAGCTTGTCGCGGCTTCCCCACGACGCCGAGGTGGTCGTCGAGGTCGGTGCGCAGCGCACCGCCGAGCGTTCCGCCGTCCGCGATCTCTTCGCCGTCTTCGAGGAGGCGGGGTACCGCGGCTACGCGGCCCCCAATGGGTACGAGGTCGAGGATTACCTTGCGTATAGTCCCCGCCGAGCATTTCCGCGCATCGATGCTGCGACCGTCACCGGCCAGGTCGACGTGGTCTTCAGCCGACTTGGAGGGGACGAGTTGCCCGTCGACCGCAACAGACCACCGACGTGAGCGTCGTACTGGTTACCGGGTCCGCCGGCCTGATCGGGTCGGAGACCGTCGCTCACTTCGCGGGCCTCGGCCACGACGTGGTTGGCGTCGACAACGACATGCGGCGGGTGTTCTTCGGTGACGAGGCGTCGACGGCGTGGAACGCCGAGCGCCTGCAACGCGAGCTCAAGAACTACCGCCACGCCGGGATCGACGTGCGCGACCGGGACGCCGTCGAGAAGCTCTTCGCCTCGTACGGCGATGCCATCGAGGTCGTCGTCCACACCGCCGCCCAGCCGTCGCACGACTGGGCTGCTCGGGAGCCGTTCGTCGACTTCGACATCAACGCCGTCGGCACCCTCAACGTCCTCGACGCCACCCGTCGGCACGCGCCTGAGGCGACGTTCATCTTCACGTCGACCAACAAGGTCTACGGCGACACGCCCAACCGGCTGCCGCTCGTCGAGCTCGAGACCCGATGGGAGATCGAGCCCGGGCACACCTACGAGGGCGGCATCCGCGAGGACATGTCGATCGACGCGACCCTCCACAGCGTCTTCGGCGCCTCGAAGGTGGCGGCTGACGTCATCGTGCAGGAGTACGGGCGCTACTTCGGGATGCACACGGCCTGCTTCCGGGGCGGCACTCTGACCGGGCCCGGACACGCGGCCACCGCACTACACGGCTTTCTCGGCTACGTGATGCGGTGCGTGATCGAGGGCCGCGCCTACGAGGTGTACGGCTACAAGGGCAAGCAGGTGCGGGACGCCATCCATAGCTCCGATCTGGTGCGGGCCTTCGCCGAGGTGGTGCGGGCGCCGCGGTCGGGCGAGGTCTACAACATCGGTGGTGGCCGCTTCAGCAACGCCTCCGTGCTCGAGGCCATCTCGCTCAGCGAAGAGATCGCCGGCCGCAAGCTCGACTGGACGTACGTCGAGGACAACCGCATCGGCGACCACATCTGGTGGATCGGCGACAACGGGCGCTTCGAGTCGCACTACCCGGACTGGAAGCTGCAGTACGACGTGCCCGCCATCCTCCAGGAGATCTACGACGTCAACCGCTCTCGCTGGTCGACCTGAGATCTCCCGTTTCCGAGGAGGATCGGCCGCAGCTCCTCGGCGAACATCTCGTGCCAGGCGTCGCGCAGGTGGAAGAAGTCCCTGTTGCGATAGCGCCCGTAGACCTCAGGGTCGAGCGCCGGCACGAGGATGAAGCCGTCGCCGAAGGCTGCCGCCAGCTTGCGGTTGACATCACGTGCCCGGCGGCGTTGGGCGCGCCCGTAGATCCGCGACACCTCGAACACGGGAAGCACGACGACCTTGTCGGCGCGCGTGCGTAGTCGCCCGACGATGTGCTCGATGAGCGTCACCAATTCGTCGGCCTCGGTGTACGAGGCCTGATAAATCCTCGTGACCACCAGCCGGATCCCCAGCAGCGGGAGGCGGAGCACCCAGCGCCACCCGAAGTTCGGTGGCGTGAAGAAGAAGCTCTCGCGCACGAACTTGAACCCGATCTTGCGCATCCCGCGCATGAAGAAGTGCGGGAAGCGGGCCGTGACGTCGGGAACGCCGAGCTGGACGAGGGCGACGTCGTAGCGCTCGAGTTCGCGCTCGTCGAGGTCGTGGGCGACCATGAAGGCGGGGATGCCGGCGTAGTGCAGTACGTCGACGGTCGCCGGGTACGTCTCCTTGGCGACACGGGCGTAGCCGCGGGCGCCGTAGTCGGTGCCCATCGAGTCGGTGATCAGGAGGACGCGCTTGGTCATGGCAGCAGCGCGGCGACGAACATCTCCGCCCGCCGGAGCGTGGCCTCGGCCGACAGCTCGTCCCGCGCGTACGCGCGTCCGTGCTCGGCCAGTCGAGCGGCCAGATCGGGGTCGTCGCCGATCTTGTCGATGGCGGCGAGCAGCGCCCCAGGGTTCTCGGGCGGCACTACCAGGCCCCCACCTGCCCGGCGCACCTCCTCGGCGGTCGTGCCGTCGTCGGCGACGGCGGCCACGACCGGCCGGCCCGCCGAGAAGTACGAGGTGAGCTTGCTGGGCAGCGCCATGTCCACGATGCTGGCCCGCTCGTTGACGAGAAGGACGTCGGCGGCGGCCATGAGCTGGTTGCAGCGATCGCGCGGCATGTTCGGCAGCAGCTGCAGGTTGGCGACCCCGGCGGCGCGCTCTTCGATCATCGGGCGCTGGCTGCCGTCGCCCATCAGCACGAAGCGCAACGGCCGCCCGTTGGTGCCGGCCTCCCTCGCCGCGTCGACGACGAACTCGAGGCCCTGCTTCAGGCCCATGTTGCCGGCGTGGAGCACGACCAGCTCGT
>JAFAUA010000228.1 GCA_019243595.1 Acidimicrobiia bacterium | reverse complement strand
CCTCCCGGCTCGGGGATGGCCACCCGGCGCACGTGGTAGTCGAGGTCGAAGTCGGGGTCCTCGACCCATGCGGGGTGCGTGAGCCCGAACGGCACCTCGACGATCCGGCGCCGGAACGGCGGCAGGTACTGGAGGCGGCTGCCGAGGATCTCCTTCAGCAGGTCGAAGCTGTAGCCACCGGGGACGTTCGCCGGATCGACGACTGCGATCTTCAGCGTGTGCATGTGAAGGGTGGGCGTCTCCATGTAGAGGAAGCCGGCATCCAGCCCCGTCATCCGCTCCATGCGATTCCCCCCTTCAGATCGTCACTGCACGCAGGCAGCGGCTTTGCTGCTCAGGCTGGTCCCTCGCCGGCCCGAGCGCAACAAGTTGGCGTCCAAGCCGTTCGTCACGTAGCAGAACGACAGTCCGGTTTCGGGGTCGGCCCACGCCACCTGGCCGCCGGCGCCCATGTGCCCGAAGGCGCGCCCCGACACCGTGCGCCCGAAGCCCCGGAACGCCGACTTGCCGTCGTCGCCGGCGACGACCATGCCGCGCGTGCGGTTGGCAGAGACCATGCCGATGAGCGGGTCGACGAACGTGTTGCGGACAACGCTCGTGCCGTCGCGCAGAATCTCGGGGTCCCAGAGCTCACCGGGGTTATGGAGCAGGGCTTGGTAGTAGAGGGCGACGTCGGACGCCCTCGCCACGCCGCCGCCACCGGGGACGCCGACGGCGCGCACGGTCGGGTCGTTGAACTCGAGCAGGGCCTGCTCGGTCACCTCGCCGAGGGGAATCTCGCGCACGCCGAACAGGCGCTCGACCTCGTCGGGATCGGGCGGCTCACCGCAGGCGACGAGGGTGGCGATGCCGTCCTGCTCGTCGACCGGGACACCAAGCGCCATGCCCTTGAGGCCGAGCGGCTCGGTGATGCGCTCCTTCACGAACTGCCGGTAGTCGACGCCCGAGGCCTGTTCGACCAGATCGCCCAGCACCCAGTGGGCGGACGTCGGGTGGTACTCCATCTGAGTACCGGGCTCCCAGTTCAGCCGCCATTCGGCGTAGCGCTCGAGCCGCTTCGCCCGATCTTCCCAGGTGCCCGGGCCCATCGGCCCACGCGGGAAGCCGGAGGTGTGCAGGAGCAGCTGCTCGACCGTGACGACGTCCTTGCCGTTGCTGCCGAACTCGGGAATCACCTCGGTGACCTTCTGCTCGGGCGCGAGGACGCCGTCGGCAAACGCCATCCACACGGCACCGGCGACGATGCCTTTGGTGCAGGAGAAGATGACGTAGCGGGTATCGACGTTGGAGTCGCCGAAGCACTGGTCGATGACGACCTCGCCATCCATGGCCAACGCCAACTGGCACGACGGCAAGAGGCCATCGTCGATCTCCCGCCGGGCCCGGTCGAGGAGGACCTCGACCTTGGCGTCGTCGAGCTTCGCCATCCAGTTAGACGATCACGCTGCGGATGACCTCGCCCGCCTGCATGGCCCGGAAGGCGTCGTTCACCTCGTCGAGCTTGATGCGGCGCGAGACCATGGCGCCGAGGTCGAGGCGGCCCGTCTCGGTGAGCGAGATGAAGCGCGGGAAGTCGCGCCGCACGTTGGCCGAACCGTAGATGCAGCCGAGCAGCTTCTTCTCCTCATAGAAGAGCTGAAAGGCGGAGAACGTCACCATCGAGTCCATGCGGGCCGCGCCAACGACGGTCACCGTGCCGCCCCGGCGGGCGATGCTGTACGCCTGCAGGATCGTCTCCGGTAGGCCAATGACCTCGAAGGAGTAGTCGGCGCCCCGCCCGCCAGTGAGAGCCTGGACCTGACCCACCGGGTCGCCCTGGGAAGGATCGATCAGGTCGGTGGCGCCCAGCTGCTCGGCGGTCTTGCGCTTCAGCTCGACGGGATCGATGGCGAAGATGCGCGAGGCGCCGCAGATGCGGGCGCCCTGGATGACGGCCTGGCCGACGCCGCCGCAGCCGATGACGGCGACGGTGGAGCCGGGCTTGACCTTCGCGGTGTTGAGGGCGGCGCCGACCCCCGTGGTGACGCCGCAGCCGATGAGGGCCAGCTGCTCGTCGGGGAGGTCGGTCTCGACCTTCACGAGGGCCGACTCCTCGACGACCATGGTCTCGGCGAACGTGCCCAGACCGGTCATGGCGCCCAACGG
>JAFAUA010000219.1 GCA_019243595.1 Acidimicrobiia bacterium | reverse complement strand
GTGGTTGACGGCCAGCAGCATCCTCGACATCAGGAACATGAAGCTGGCGATGACGGCGAGGGCGACGATGGGGATCGCGAACGGCATCACGTTCACCGGCCGGCCTCGATGCTCGCCTTGCAGCACGGTCGACACGGCGGCGACGGTGATCAGGGCGACGAGGACGCCGACGATCGTCAGCGAGAGCCCGTAGAGGGCGCCGGCGGCGAGCAGCACGATGGCGGCGGCGCCGGCGAACGGCGTGGCGGATGGCGCGGGCAGCGGGCTCCAGCGCACGGAGCGCACCACCGGTGCCTCGTCGGCCGGAGCGGTCACCATCTCCTCGGCCAGCTGGCCTCGGTAGGCGAGCACGCTGATGACCCCGGCGGCGATGGCCGCGATCGCCAGACCGCCGAGAAGGATGAAGCCGGTGCGCTCGTTGCCGAACACGAGATAGAGCAAGCACAGGAAGGCGGCCGCGCCCGCCGTGCGCAGGAACACCATCGCCGCGTCGTTGAGGAACGTCGGGCGGGGCGGCAGAGGCGAGGTCGGCGGTCGCATCAGGGGTGCAGGTAGAGGACGGCGAAGGCGACGAGGCCGGCCACGTTGCAGAACTGCCAGAAGATGGCGGCGGCCGTGAGCGTGTCGTGGTCGTCGGCGGAGAACTCGCCGCCGACCGTGCGCCCGAGGACGGCGAACAGCACGACGATGCCGGCGATCACGTTGAGCATGTGGAAGGCGGTGAGGACGTAGACGAACGTCCCATAGGGGTGGGCACCGACACCGAACTTCAGATGGGCGAGCCCGTACCACTGGCCGTTGAGGATGGCAAGGGCGAAGAAGATCGTGATCCCGAGGGCGGCCAGGGTCGTGCGCTGGTCGTCGCGGCTGATCGCCCAGACCGCCCACTGCACGGTGATGACCGTCATCCCCATCGTGAGGGCGACCATCGTCGGCAGGTAGGTGCCGAGGCCGACCGGCGGCCAGGTGAACGACTGGGAGCGGACGGCGTAGTAGCCGGCGACCAGGCCGATGAGCACCATGAAGTCGGCGGCGACGAACAAGAGCGTCGCCACGTTGGAGATGCCGCGGGGGCGGGCCGCCTCCACGGGTGCGTCGCCCGCTTCGAGGGCGAGAGTCTCTTCCGCCACGCTCATGCGTTCGCCTCGACGAGCTCAGGGGACGGCTCCGGCGGTGGGCCGCCTGTCGTGTCTTTGCCCTCCGCCTCACGCAGGTCGTGGACGGGGCGGCTGGAGCGGACCTCGGGCAGGTTGTCGAAGTTGTGGGCCGGTGGCGGTGACGTCGTCGCCCACTCGAGCGTGTCGCCCTCCCACGGGTCGTCGGTGGCGACCATGCCGCGCTTGAGGACGACGGAGACGACGACGTTCAGCAGGAACAGGGCGACGCCGGCCGCCAGCAGATAGGCGCCGATCGTCGCGACCAGGTTGGCGGCCGTCCAGGAATCCGAGGAGAACGTGGTCGCACGGCGGTGCATGCCCTGGGCGCCGACGATGAGCAACGGGATGAACGCCAGGTCGACGCCGCCGACGACTGCGAGCATCTGCAGGCTGCCGAGGCCGGCGTTGAGGTGGCGGCCCCAGAGCTTGGGCGCCCAGTAATAGAGGCCGGCGAGGATGCCGAAGGTGGCGACGCCGACGAGCAGCTGGTGCCAGGCGCCGACCCACCACTGGCTCTGGTGGCCGGCGCCACCGCGGGCGAGCGCCTCCATGACAGCCATGGCCGGCAGGGCGAGGCCGAGGCACGTCAGCAGGCCGAGGGCCTGCACCATCGGCGCCTTCAGTGCGGGCGGCTTGCGTTTGAGGGCGACGGTCGCCAGCCACGTGAGCATCACCAGGGCCACGGGGCCGAGGATCATGATCGAGGTGATCGTGAACAGGGTCTGGGGGATCGCGGGGTCGCCCGCCAGCTCGCTCCCGAAGCCGAGGAAGGCGAGGGTGCCGGCGGCGGCGAGGGCGAACATCGCCGTCTTGCGGTTGAACAGCGGCGCCTTGGCGAACACCGGGAAAATCTCGCTGACGACGCCGAGGGCGGGGAAGACCGTCGCCCACATCGCCGCGTAGGCGAAGAAGGCGAACAGCGTGCGCCAGACGTCGGGGTCGCCGCCGCGGTTGGCGCGCAGCACGTGGGCGCCCATGTGGTGGTCGACGTAGAGGACGATCAGCCCGGCAATCAGCACCGGCACGGCGAGGAGGAACACGGCGCTGCTGACCATCACCGACCAGGTGAACATCGGCGTGCGGGCCAGCGTCAGTCCGGGGGCCCGCATGCGCAGGGCCGTCGTCAGCAGGTTGACGGCCCCGAGGACGGTTGCGACGGCGGCCAGGCCGACACCGAGGATCCACAGGTCGACTGCGTGGCCGCCGATGCCATGAATCGGCACCGGGTAGTCCATGCTCCAGCCGTTGGTCGGCGCCCCCTTCTGGGCGAAGGCGGTGCCGATCAGGAAGCCGGCGGCGCCGACGTAGAGCCAGGCGGTGAGGGCGGCCAGGCGGGGCATGGCCAGCCTCGGCGCCCCGAGCTGCAGGGGAACGATGGCGAAGGCCAGGCCGATCCACGCCGGCAGGAGGAACAGGAAGAACGAGAAGCTGCCGTGGAAGGTCAGCAGCTGCAGGTACGGCTTGTGGGCCAGGACGTCGAGCTTGGGCTGGGCCAGCTGGGTGCGGAACACCGCCGCCAGCACCCCGCCGGTCAAGAGGAAGAGGAACGCCAGCGCCAGGCAGAAGGCGCCGACCGACTTGTGATCGGTGCCTCCCAGCAGGACGCCGTAGTCCTCTTGGGACAGGTCCGTGCGCGTCTCGTCAGTCGTCGTCATGGACAGCGGCGGACTCTATCCATGGGAATCGCTTGGGAACGAGTTCACGAGCCTGGTCAATGAACGTGGACGAGCTGGTCCAGCGCCATGGCGCCGAACAGCAGCGTGACGTAGGAAATGGACCAGCCGAACAGGCGCATCGCGAGGGCCGGCGTCGCCTGCTGGCGCAGGCGCACGGCGTGGTACGTGAAGACCCCGCCGAGCACGAAGGCGGCGGCCAGGTAGATGTCGCCCATGCCGCCGACGTCATAGAAGAGGAGCGTCGCCGCCCACAGGATCAGCGTGTAGAGGAGGATCTTGCGGGCCGTGCCCTGCAAGGTCTCGACGACGGGCAGCATCGGTACGTCGGCCGCCGCGTAGTCGTCTCGGTAGCGAATGGCGAGGGCCCAGAAGTGCGGCGGCGTCCAGTAGAAGATGATCGAGAAGAGGACCAGCGGCGCCAGCCCGAGGGACCCGGTCACCGCCGACCAGCCGACGAGCACAGGGACGGCCCCGGCCGCGCCGCCGATGACGATGTTCTGCTTCGACGTCCGCTTCAGCCACATCGTGTAGACGAGGACGTAGAAGGCGGTCGCGCTGACGGCCAGCACGGCGCTCAGGAGGTTCACGAGCAGCCACAGCTCGACGAAGGCCGCCGCCTCGAGGATCAGGGCGAAGACGAACGCGGCGGTCGGGGTGACCGCACCGGTCACGAGCGGCCGGTTCTTCGTGCGGTCCATCAGCCGGTCGATGTCCCGGTCGATGTACATGTTGAGGGCGTTGGCACCGCCGGCGGCCAGTGAGCCGCCGACAAGGGTCGCCAGGATGAGCCAGCCGCTGGGGAGGCCCCGGTCGGCGACGACCATCGTCGGCACCGTCGTCACCAGCAGCAGCTCGATGATCCGCGGCTTGGTGAGCGCGAAGTAGGCCCCGACCTTCGTCTTCATCTCCGTTCTTTGCGCGTTTTCGTTGCCAGCAGCAGTGGAAACGCGCAAAGCACGAGGCGGTTCCGCTGTTTCGATCTCGGTGCGGCGGGCCATGGCCCAGAGGGCGACGAGAGTGCACCAGATGGCGGCGCCGATGGCCAGGTGAGTGGTGACCGAGGCGGCGTGGAGGCGGGAGAACACGTTGACGCCGCCGACCACGACCTCGACTGCGAACAGCGAGCCGAGGAGGACGCCGAGGCGGCGGACGACGCCGGGGCCGGTGCGCCAGGTGCGGACGACGACGACGCCGGCCAGAACGGAGACCAGGGCGGCGACGACGCGGTGGGCGAATTGGAGGCCGGGGAGGAGCTGGCTGATGTTCGACGGGAAGGCGGTGCCGTTCATCAGCGGCCAGTCGCGGTAGGCGAGGCCGGCGCCCTTGCCGGTGACCGTCGATCCGAGCAGCAGCAGGGCGTAGGTGGCAACACCCGTGGCCACGAGCAGCTTGATCAGCGAGCGGTCGGTGTGGGTCTGCGGCTTGGGGGCGCCCGCCGAGAGGTGGACGGTGAGGATGATCAGCGTGGCGATCAGCACCATCGCCAGCGCCAGGTGGCCGACGACCGACCACCACACGAGCTCGCGTCCCACGACGTAGGCGCCGAGGGCGGCCTGGGCGATGAACAGAGGAACGATCGCCAGCCCGAGGCGGAAGGTGAACCGCTCGTTGCGGTGCCAGAGCACGATGCTGACGAGCACGGCGATGGCCGCGTAGATCGAAAAGCTCACCAAGTAGCGGTGGGTCATCTCGATGATCGAGTGGACGTTGGCGGGCGGAATCCAGCGCCCGTAGCACTTCGGCCAGCCGGGACAGCCCAGACCGGAACCCGACGCCCGAACCAGCCCGCCGGCGGTGACCGCCAGGAACGTCAGAACGGTCGTGGCAAGCGAGAGCTTGGCGAGCCGAGACACAGCCGCCAGAGACTACGAGCGTGGGTGGAAGGCCCACAAAGCGCCCCTAGCATTGCCTCTATGGGGTGCATCGAGCCGACGATGACGGTCATCCCTGTCGAGGTCGAGGAGCCGACGACCGACGAGGTCGCGCTCCCCGACACGCCTTGGGTCGTCATCGTCTGGAACGACCCCATCAACCTCATGTCCTACGTGACCTACGTGTTCCAGAAGCTGTTCGGCTACTCGCGGGAGAAGGCCACGAAGCTGATGCTCGACGTCCACCAAAAGGGTCGTGCGGTCGTGTCGAACGGCACCCGCGAGAAGGCGGAACTCGACGTGTTCCGGCTGCATGAGCACGGCCTGTGGGCCACCATGCAGCACGACGAGTAGCGCCGCGTGGCCAAACGAATGGTGCGGCGCAACCGCGACGGCACGTTCCAGTTGCGGATCAGCGACGACGAACGCGACCTCATCGCCAGCCTCGCGGGACAGTTGCGCGAGTTGCTCATGAGCGATGAGACAGACGGAACCCAGCGCCTCTTTCCGCCGGGCTACGCCAATGACCCCGATCGTGATCAGGAATACCAACAACTCACGCACGACGAGCTGCTGACGAAGCGCCTCGCCTCGGTCG
>JAFAUA010000005.1 GCA_019243595.1 Acidimicrobiia bacterium | reverse complement strand
GCTTTGTCATGCGGTTTGGCTGGTTCGAGCATCGCCAGCGAGGATGCTTGTCGGGCCAGGAACAGCGGGCCATGACACAAATGATCCTTGATGGGTCTTGATGACCGTTGTGCGTAGCCGTACCTTCGGTTGTAGCGAGGGCCGGTGCTCAACGGCGAGCGCCGGGAACACAAGGAGGACAACGTTCGTGGGCAAGCTGCGGGTGCTCATCGTCGATGACGAGGACGACATGCGTGCCCTGATGGACAGCCTGATCACCATGGCGGATCACGGATTGTCCGTTGCTGGTACGGCAGCCGATGGTGACGAGGCGCTACGGCAATGGCGGGAAGAGAAACCGGACGTCGTGTTGCTCGATCAGAAGATGCCTGGACTGACGGGCCTGGAGACTGCGGAGATCATCCTGCGCGAGCGCCCGAACCAAGTCGTGATCCTCTTCACCGCATTCCTCGACCCCGACGTGCGTCAAAGGGCAGAGGCCATCGGCGTCAGGGCGTGCGTCAACAAGGACGATGCCCGGAAGGTGGTTCTGCGCCTTCGGGAGTGTGCCGCGGCCTAGCCGTCGCCGGGGTTCTCGCCGGGGCCGGCAGCGTCGAGGCGGAACCGCTCGCCACACTCCGGGCACTCAAACATTCGCACGCCTGGAGTCGCGGACCGCGGGCGAGAGCGGGGCTGGGTGATCGCACCCCGACATCGCAACGCGGGCTCGCCAGCCACGAAGCGGGTGTCGCCCACGTCCTGCTGGTCCATGCCAACGGCGGCTTGGGACCTTCGGCCCTAGTGCCTGATCGGCCGGTCCCTGATGCTGGGTCCCTCATGCCGCAGCCGTATACCTCCACCCGCTGCCGGATCGGTGAGCATGAGGAGTGCCGCGACGATGGAGTGGTTCCGTTCTGCGCCTGCCCGTGTCACGAATCCATCGGACACCCGACCCCACATGCAGCACGAACCGCATCCCCGGCCTCTGGGCGACGCTGAACCGCCCCAGGATCCACGGAGGCTGAGCTGCCCTGAGTTTGGTGGAGTCGCACACTGGAGACGTCATGCCGCTGTCGTCGGTTGACGAACAGTCCAAGACCGGTTGACCTCGACATTTCCCGAGTGGTCGATTCTGGGAGACGACCGCGCGCAGGCGTATGGGCGCAGCGCCCGTGGTCGTCTGGATCGTGGTCTCGCTCAGCGTCGCCCCGCCTTCGGGCGCTTGCGGCATCTGGTGTCCTGCGACAGGACCGCGGCGTCACCGAGAGCGCTGTCCCGGTCTGATTCGGCCCCCAGCATCGTCCAGGTCCCGGCCGGGCTAGCGCCTGCGAGGTGCCTTGTGGCGTCGGTGCTCGCGGTCTCTCGCCACGTACCAACTGTCGCCGATCACCACCACGGGGAATCAGCGGCGGTGAGAACCCTCGACCAAGCGGTCGTCGATATCACGATGACAAGGAAGCGCGCGGTGAACCGATGCATCAGAAGCTGCGCCGGCTGAGCACTGCGGGGATCGTCTTGACGAGCACGGCGCAGTCGGTCACGAAGCTCACGCTGTCCACGTAGGTGAGGTCGATTCCGATCGCCTCGGTGATCGGCTGATCGCGGTAGGGCGAGACCTGCCACGACCCGGTGATGCCGGGCTTGACGGTGTGGCGGCGATGGTGGATCGGCAGGTACCGGTCCACCACTGAGGGAAGCTCAGGGCGTGGCCCGACGAGGCTCATGTCGCCACGCAACACGTTGAGGAGCTGGGGCAGCTCATCAAGACTGGTCTTGCGGAGGAACCGGCCGAGGGTCGTATGCCGAGGGTCGTTGGGGTGCTTGTGGGTGCGGCGGCGATCCTCACCGCCCAAGGTCAGATCCTCACGGCGCCGGTCGTGGTGCATCGTGCGGAACTTGTAGATCGTGAACCGGCGTCCCCCGAGGCCCACACGCTCCTGGCGGTAGAGCACGCCACGACCCAGCGCGACCCTGATGGCGACGGCGACGCCGAGAAGTACCGGTAGACACAGAACCAACAGGACCACTGCACTGACGGCATCGAGGGCCGGCTTGATCCAGCGCTGGTAGGCAGAGGCGGGGAGGGCCGGTGGTGAGGGCGCCGTGGGAGCAACGGAGACCTCGCCCTGCAGCGGTCGTGTAACCGTCAACATCGCCATTCGCCCCAACTGTCCCGTATCTGGTGATTCGTTCGCTATCGGCCAGATGGCCGAGTAACGCCTAGTGCGCTCGCGGGTTCGTCGCGGTTGGAGTTCGACGCTGGCGGGCGTCGTTCCTGTCCGCGGCGGATGGGACTTCGGCGCTACGCGCGCTGCCGCCGCCCTCGATCGCAGAGTCAACGCGTTACACGGACCGGTCGGAGTCCAATCCACACGGACTGATGTCGTGACGTAAGAGCCGCAGCGACTCACGGGAGGAGCGAGGCCGGGATAGCCCCTATCGCGGCCAGCGCGTTGGCGTGAACCGTCCCCGGCCGCCGATCTTGGACGGCTATCGGAGCGAACTCGTCGACTAGTGCTTGCTGGAGTCGGCCCGCACCGAGCGCCCGGTACGCGCTCGGGTCCCGCGTCGCAGCACGGCGCCCATAACGACGGGCTCCCGCGACGATGGCGGGGGGCCCTCGAACGCCGGGTCAGCGGGACGCCTCCGTCCCCCACGGACGGCTTCACGGCACGGCCCTACGCGCGCCCACAAGTGCCGGCCACACATCTGATCGCCGACGCCGTCGGCACTCCGCGCATATCCGGATGCAGCCGAGCAGGGCGCGACGGGTTAGGGGCCGAACCAGCCCACCACGTCGAAGATGACGTCGACGGTCCCCTGGTCGTTGTAGAGCTGCACGCTGCCGTCAGGCGCCAGAGCGGCGACGACCATGTTGGGGATGTCCGTCGCGGGAGGCACGTTCAGGTTCGACGTCGTCGGACGCGGGCTCTGCGGAAAGACCGTGAGGAATGTGCCCGTCGACGCTTCGGTCGCGGTCACGTTGAGGACGACGGCTACCGCGCCCGTCGGCGGCACGCCACCGTGACCGGCGATCGGCACTGTGCGCTGCTCTCCCCGCCCGAGCGCCCCCGTCGTCCTCGTGTCGAGGATGCGACTCGGCGAGAGGGGTTTGAAGCCGTGGTCGGTCGGAGCCGTGCCGTCGTCGTAGTAGCCGACGACGTCCAGGACAACATTGGTGTTCCCCTGGGCGTTGTAGATCTCGACGCTGCCGTCGGATGCCAACGGGACCGTGACAAGGTTCGGGCGAATCTCACCGGGCAACAGGTTGACGTTCGAGGCCGTGGGCGGGCTCCCGGACGGGAAGACGGTCAGGTAGGTGCCGTCAGTGGGCCCCACGCCGGTGACGTTCATGACGACGGCGCCGACATGGCTTGCGGGTACGCCGCCCGCGCCGAAGATCATCACCCTCCGGGTCGCGTTCGGGCCCAGCGGACTCGTCGCGCGCGTGTCCAGGATGCGCGCCGGCGCCAGCGTCGCGTAGTGGTCAGCGCT
>JAFAUA010000558.1 GCA_019243595.1 Acidimicrobiia bacterium | reverse complement strand
TCCGCTTCAACCGATCTCAGGTCCTCTTCATAGGTGACCTCGAGCACCGAATGTCCAACGAGGTCGTCCGCTGAGTAGCGGAGCATCTCGCACAGCGCAGGATTCACGCGCAGCCAACACATGTCCCATCCCACGAGCGCGACTCCCAGTGCCGAGTCGTGGAAGCCACGCGCATAGCGGCGGCTCTCGTAGAGACCGCGCACCTCCGAGACGGCGCCTGCGGCACGTATGAACCCAACGCAGATCGCGGCCACGGCGAGTGCGGCTGGCAGGCGCGAGAAGGGATGCGCCACGTAGGCCGCCAGCAACCCGGCGGCCGTCAAGGCCGCGGCGCCAGGAAGGAAGAGCACGCGCAGCGACACCATTGGCTCCGACAGGCGAGGCGCGGGCCGTTGAGCCGCGGCCAGGCCCAGGGTGATCATGGCCAACGGGTAGCACGTGCTGACGAGCTCGCCGCGCACGTAGACCCCCGCCGCAGCACGGAGAGCTAGGCCAGTATCGGCGACTGCGAGTAGGACGAAGGCGACGGTCATCAACACCCACGATCGGTGCGGACGCCATCTGGTGAGCGACAGGACCCACAACGACAGCGTGAGCAGGATGATGTCGAGGGCGGGGAAGGTGGCACCGGCGGCCACGGTCTTGCGCTGCAAATGCTCAACGCCAGGAAGCGCGATCACCGCCAGGAGTGCCGTCAACGACAGGGCGGCCGCAGCCGCATCCAGCCATGCTCCGAGCGGGAAACGCGGAGCTCGAGCGGCCACGAGGAGCACGACGCCGCCGATCGCAGCCGGGTAGAAGGCCAGCCACAGGGCATTGCTGGCCAGCGGTGCGTTCAGCTCGGACGGTCCGACGTTGTGCGCGAGGAACACGACCGTGCCGCCGGCGTACAACGCAATCCCGGCGCCCAGCAGCAGCCAGGCGACCCGATCCGCCCGGACTCGAATTCCGCGGAGCACGCACAATCCGGCGGCAACTGTGTAGAGGGCCAGCACGAACCAGTCGCGCAGCATCCCGTGCACCCACGGCCCGGTCCAGCTGGTGGCTGCATCCGCCACGTAGAGGATCAGCGCAATTCCGACGACGGCCCCGATGATGCGCCGGCTGCCGCGGCCGCTGGTCCCGGGCAAATCGATCCACTTGCCAGTCGATCTCCGCGTCGTAACGCTCGACACTTCAGGCATCGTCGGATTCGTCTATACCCGTTAACGCGCCCGCGACTCACCCATCAGGGTCGAAAGGCTGCGTTCCGCAGTTGACAGGTGGGGCGGTGGTCGTCAGGATCACGATCGTGGCGGATCCGACCGTTGAGATCCCGACCAGGACGCTGGTGTTCGGGATGGTCGGCGAGAACGGGACGGTCGCCGCCTCCGATCTCTACGCCGTGGCCGAGGCGTGCGGCCAGACCGCCGACCAGGTGCGCAGCTGCCTGCGGCGATTGGTGGGCGAAGGCCTGTTCGTACGCCACGGCGGCGCTGGCCGGGATGCCACCTATGAGCTCACGCCCGAGGGCATGGCCGCGCTCGGCGCCACCATGGAGCGCACCCGCCTCGCCTACGGGCAGGACGCGGCCGGACGCGGGTGGGACCGCCAGTGGCGGCTGGTCGCCTTCGCCGTGCCCGAGCACAAGCGCGTCGCCCGCGACGCCTTCCGCGACCAGCTGCGGGCGCTGGGCGGAGCCGCCATCCAGGGCGGCCTGTACGTGTCGCCCCACCAGTGGCACAAGGACGCCAAGGCGCGAGCCGAACGCCTCGGGATTGCCGACGCCGTCACCGTGTCGACGACCGACGACCTCGACGTCGGCGGCGAGTCCGACCCCCGGGAGATCACCAAGAAGCTGTGGCCGGTCGACACCTTGGCTGGCCGTTACCGCGACTTCATCGAGCGGTTCTCGTTCGTGCCCGACTCGCTGACGACGATGCGCAAGGAGCGCCGCCGCTTGCCGGACACCGCCTTCCTGCCCGGGGCCCTCGCCATGACGGTCGCCTACGCCGGCTGCTTCAACGACGATCCCCTCCTCCCGCCCGAGCTGCTTCCCCGCCCCTGGCCGGGGCGAGCCGCCCGTGACCTTCTCCTTCGCAGCCGCCGGCTCGCCCTCACCGCCCGTGAAGCGGGCGGCCGGCCCGCCCTCTTCCGTCTGTTCGACGACGCCGTGAACGCCATCCCCTAGGAGGCCGCCCCATGAAGTTCGGCTTGTTCTACGAGCACCAGCTGCCCCGCCCGTGGGGTCCGGACTCGGAGCACCAGCTCCTGAAGGACGCTCTCGAGCAGGTCGAGCTGGCCGACAAGCTCGGCATGGACTGCGTCTGGGAGGTCGAGCACCACTTCCTCGAGGAGTACAGCCACTCGTCGGCGCCCGAGGTGTTCCTTGCCGCTGCGTCCCAGCGCACGAACCGCATCCGCCTCGGTCACGGCATCGTGCAGATCCCCTTCAACTTCAACCATCCGGCGCGGGTCGTCGAGCGCATCAACACCCTTGATCTCGTCAGCGACGGGCGCGTTGAGTTCGGCACCGGCGAGTCGTCGTCAGAGGCGGAGCTCGGCGGGTTCCTGATCCCGCGCCAAGAGAAGCGCGAGCAGTGGCTCGAGGCGTTCGACGCCATCACGCGCATGTTCGTCGAAGAACCGTTCGCCGGTTTCAAGGGCAAGTGGTTCGAGATGCCGGTGCGCAACGTCATCCCGAAGCCCATGCAGAGGCCACACCCGCCGATGTGGGTGGCGTGCAGCCGGCGAGAGACGATCCAGCTGGCGGCCGAGAAAGGCATCGGCGCCCTGTCGTTCTCGTTCATCGAGCCGGAAGAGGCGAAGCAGTGGGTCGACGGCTACTACGCCACGATCCAGTCCGACCAGTGCGTGGCCGGCGGCTTTGCCGTCAATCCCAACCTGGCGTGCGTGATGCCGATGATGCTGCATCCCGACGAAGAGGTGGCGATCGACCGCGGCATCGACGGCGGGCATTTCTTCGGTTACTCGCTCATCCATCACTACGCGATCGGACAGCACCGACCGGGCGTCACCAATATTTGGGACGAGTTCCAGGAGAAGCGTTCCCTGTTCGGTTTCGACCGCGACATCGCCGCCCAGACAGGCGACAACCTCGCCGCCCAGATGGTCCAGCAAGGCACGGGCTCTCTGCGCGGAGCGGTCGGGACACCCGATCAGGTCCGGGACCTCATCCGCCGTTACGAGGCTGCCGGTGTCGACCAGTTGATCTTCGTGCTGCAGGCGGGGCCCAACAAGCACGAGCACATCATGGAGTCGATCGAGATGTTCTGCCGGGACGTCATGCCCGAGTTCAAGGACAAAGAGGAACAGCGCGAGAAGGAGAAGCTCGAGCGACTCGCGCCGGCCATGGACGCCGCGCTGGCACGCCGGGAGCCGCCGCGCAAGGCTGCCGACGACTACGTCATCTCGGCCACGGCACAGATCTAGGGAGCGTCGATGCAAGAGCTGAAGGGCAAAGTCGCGGTCGTCACCGGGGCGGCGTCGGGTATCGGCAACGGTGTCGCCACCCGACTCGCCCAAGAGGGCATGCGGGTGGTGCTGGCCGACATCGAGGAAGGCCCGCTCGCCGACGCCGAGAAGAAGCTGGCCGATACGGGGGCGACCGTCCTCGCCGTGCCGACCGACGTCACGAAGGCGGAATGCGTCGACGCCCTCGCGGAGAAGACGTTCTCCACGTTCGGGACGGCCCACGTCGTGCACAACAACGCGGGCGTGGCCGCCGGCGGCCCGATGTGGACGCTGAGCGAGCAGGATTGGCAGTGGGTGCTCGGTGTGAACCTCTGGGGTGTCATCCACGGCGTGCGCTCCTTCGTGCCCCGCATGGTCGAGCAGGGCGAAGGCCACGTCGTCAACACTGCGTCGATGGCGGGACTCACCTCGGCGCCGATGATGGGTCCCTACAACGTGAGCAAGCACGGCGTAGTGACGCTTTCGGAGACGCTCGCCGCGGAACTGACGCTCTTTGGCTCGCCGGTGAAGGTCTCGGTGCTGTGTCCGGGCTGGGTCAACACTCGCATCAACGAGGCCGACCGCAACCGGCCCGCCGACCTCCAGCCACCGCCCGGCGAGGACACGACGATGATGGAAGCGGGTCGTCAGATGCTCGACGGCCTCCTGAAGTCCGGCCTCCAGCCGTCGGAGGTGGCGAGCCAAGTGCTCGACGCCATCCGCGAGGAGCGCTTCTACATCCTCACCCACCCCGAGATGGTCCCGATGATCGACCAGCGCATGCGGGACATCCTCGAAGGCCGCAACCCCGCACCGAGCTTCTTCGGGGCCTGAGCCGGCAAAGGGGCGATGAAGCACACCGTCCGCATCGCGATCGTGGCGAGCATGGTCGCCGCCGCAGGAGCCGTCGTGTCCGCCCGCGTCCCGGCCCACGCGGTCGGCGGGCTGCAGACCGGTTACTGGTGGCAGGCGCAGCCCGCCGGTGCACCCCTGCCCGCGCCCCCCACCGTGCCTGCGAACGGCCTCTGGGTGTCGGGCACCGAGCTCAACCCGGTTGCCGTCTCTGCCATCCACTTCGACGTGTCGCCCGACGAAGCGGCGCCCCTTCTGACCGCCAAGGTCCAGAGCGCGTTCCCGCCGGCGCAGGCGTCCTCGGCCGCGAACGCCCTGCAGGTCGTCGTGATGGTCTGCCCGGCCACGCCGGGTTGGGCACCCGCCAAGGCCGGTGCCTGGACCGCCAAGCCGAAATATGACTGCGCGGGGGCGGCAACCGGCACGCTCAGCCCCGACGGCTCGACGCTCTCCCTCGACCTCGGCGGCGTGGTCCGAGACGGCGCCGTCGACGTCGCCCTGGTGCCGGGCACCGGCGGCGCCGTGCTGCCTCAGCTCCCGGTGCCGGTTCCGGGGGCGCCACCGATCCCGCAGCCAAGCGGCTTCGACCTCACGCTTCAACCCGTTACCCCCGACCAGATCCACACCAGCCCGGCGATCGACTCCGGGACCTCCGGCACCGCAGCGCCGAGCGTGGCCCCGGCGACGGACAACGCGACCGCAGCCGAACCCGATCTCGGCACGCTCAACACACCCGCGGCCAACTACAACTTCGCAGCCAACTCGGTGCAGCCGTCGGCCGGGGTCGGGGCGAGCTCGACGCCGTCTGTCGCTCCCAGCAGCCTGGCGCCGCAATCACGGGGGTTCGTCGATACCGCGATCAAGGACAACAAGGGATACCGAGCGCTCGCCGTCATCCTGCTCGCCGTGCTCCTGTGGTGGGCGTGGCGCCAGGCGGTGCCGCCGAAGCCGAGCCGGCGCACGATCTATGACGGTCCCACCACGTCGGCTGCCTGAGCGCTAAGGAAAGAGGCGACATGGCCCGCAGCGACAAGTACCTGAAGCTGCTGCTGATCCTTCTGATCTCGGCGACGTTCTTCGAGGGCTACGACTCGTCGATCCTCGCCCTCCTCCTTCCCAACATCCAGGCCAGCTTCCACGTCAGCGAGGCGCTGCTCGGGCTCACGCGCATCCCCATCGAGCTCGGGCTGTTCGTGGCCTTCTTCGTCGCCCGCCAGTCCGACCGGGTCGGGCGCCGGCCCCTCCTCTTGTGGTCGGTCGTGGGCTACACGATCTTCGCCGGGCTCACCGCGTTCTCGTGGAACATCTGGTCGTTCACCTTCTTCCAGTTCGCGTCGCGTGTCTTCCTCGGCGCCGAGTTCTCCGTCGCCATCACCATGGTCGTCGAGGAGTTCCCGGTCGCCCGTCGCGCCCGGGCCCTCGGCACACTCCTCACCTTCGAGGGGCTCGGCACGATCATGGTGGCGATCCTGTTGGGTGCCGGCCTGCAGAACAGCGGCCTCGACTGGCGGGCGTTCTTCCTCGTCGGCATCGTCCCCCTGATCGTCCTCACCTTCCTGCGCCGGCGCATGCAGGAGACCGAACGGTTCGTCGAAGAACAGAAGAAGCGAGAGCGCGGCGAGGCAACGCCGCGCACGCCGTTCCTCGCCGCCTGGGCGCCGCGCTACCGGCGCAACCTGGTGCTGGTCGGCATGGTGTACCTCATGCGGTCGATCCCGTTCTTCGGGGCCACCGCCTGGTGGGCGTACTACGCCGAGCGCGAGCGGGGCTTCAGCCAGACCGAGGTCGCGGTGTACATCCTGGTGGCCTACGGCATCGGCTGTCTCGGCTACTACGTGTGCGGACGCCTGATGGAGCGCATCGGCCGCCGGCCGACGGCGATCATCTACTTCGTCGGCGCTGTTCTGTTCGCCATCATCCTGTTCCAGACCACCGATCGGGTCGTCAGCTTCTTCGCCCTCATGCTCGCCGTGGGCTTCGGGCTCGGCGTGCAGCCGGTGCTCAGCGCCTTCGGCACCGAGTTGTTCCCCACCGAGATCCGCGGCCAGGCCGCGGCCTGGGTGCGCAACTGGTTCGAGATCGCCGGCTACGTGTTCGGGCCGGCGCTGGTCGGCATCCTCGGCGACCACGCGACCGGCGCCATCGGCAACATTGGCGACACCGTGAGCCTGCTGATGATCATGCAGCTCCCGGGCATCTTCCTCATCTGGCGCCACATGC
>JAFAUA010000529.1 GCA_019243595.1 Acidimicrobiia bacterium | reverse complement strand
CCGGGAGATCCCGAACTACTGGACGTGGGCCCACGACTTCGTCCTCCAGGACAACCTGTTCGAGCCCAACAGCTCCTGGTCCCTACCGCAGCACCTGTTCATGGTCTCGGAGTGGTCGGCGCGGTGTCCGACGCCCGCGGCGATGAGCTGCGTGAACGCTGTGCAGGCGCCCGCGCAACCGCTGGACTTTCAGGCGGGTAGCGCCAACGGGACGAGGGCGCGCGCTGCGCCCGACTATGCGTGGACCGACCTCACCTATCTCCTGCACAAGTACGGCGTGAGCTGGCGGTATTACGTCCAGAGCGGCACCGAGCCCGACTGCCGGAACGACGCTGAGGATTGCCCGCCCGCCCACCAGGACGCGAAGACGCCCGGGATCTGGAATCCGCTGCCGAACTTCGAGACCGTGCGCCAGGACAATCAGCTGGCGAACATCACCGACGTCACCCGCTACTACAAGGACGCGAGAGCCGGGACCTTGCCCGCGGTGTCGTGGATCACGCCGAGCGGCCAGAACAGCGAGCACCCGCCGAGTCTCGTGAGCGACGGCCAGGCCTGGGTAACGAGCCTGGTGAACGCGGCGATGCGCGGCCCGGAATGGAAGTCGACCGCCGTCTTCCTCTCATGGGACGACTGGGGCGGCTTCTACGACCACGTGGTGCCGCCGACTGTCGACGAGAACGGCTACGGCCTCCGCGTGCCGGCGCTGGTGATCAGCCCCTTTGCCAAGACCGGATACATCGACCACCAGCTGCTCAGCCACGACGCCTACGTGAAGCTGATCGAGGACCTCTTCCTCGGCGGCCACCGGATTGACCCTCGCACCGACGGACGCCCCGACCAGCGCCCGACCGTGCGTGAGAACGCGTCACAGCTCGGCAATTTGCTCGCCGACTTCGACTTCAACCAGCCCGCCCGTCCACCGGTCGAGCTTCCGGCGCATCCGTCGCCGGGACCGGCCTCGACGCCCGGCAGCTAGCGGGTCACGCCAGCGGGGATAAAGCGCTCCGTAAAGATTCGCCCAGGAATTGGCCGTAGTTGTGGTTGGTACGACACGCTGACCAGCGGGGCGGCCATGCTGCGACGGTACCGGGACACACGTCACACCCCGCGGGGTTGTCGTAATAACAACCGATGTACCAACCTGCCGGCCGCTCCGAGCGAGTTGGAAGGTTCCTTGAGGGATGCGCCTGCGAGCGGACGGGTAACACAAACCGTGTTGCGCCCACCGCCTCACGTTGATAACCCCCAGAGTGCCGAGCCCTTTCACCGATGAACGCGTCCGTCTAGACGGCAAGCACTTCGCGCTCCGCGGGCACCGGTTCGCCTTCCGGGGCGTTACCTACGGCACGTTTCGCCCCCGCGACGACGGCGAGCGGTTCCCCGAGCGGGGCCCGGCCAAGCTCGACCTGGTGGGCATCGCCGACGCCGGCTTTAGTGTCGTCCGCACCTACACGGCGCCGCCCGACGACATCGTCGAGCTGGCGGCCGACCAGGACCTGCACCTGTTGGCGGGGGTGTTCTATCCCGACTGGCGTTACCTCGTCGGCGCGTCCCGCCGCCAGCGGCGAGAGATGGCTCGTGCCGCCGAGGACGAAGTGCGGGCGACGGCCCGCCATCTGGCCGGGCGCAGGGAGATCCTGGCTCTCTCGCTGGGCAACGAGGTGCCGGCTGATGTCGTGCGCTTTCTCGGACCCGGGGAGATCGGAGACGTGATCGCACGGCTCGCCGACATCGCGCACGAGGAGGACCCCGACGTCCTCGTCACCTACGCCAACTACCCGTCGACCGAGTACCTCCCGCTCGACAGCCTCGACTTCCTGACGTTCAACGTTTTCCTCGAGAATCGCGAGAACTTCCGGCGCTACCTCACGCGGCTGCACCACCTGGCGGGCGACCGCCCGCTCGTGCTTGGCGAGGTCGGGCTGCACGCCGGCGACGGTGACGAGGCCGGAGAGCGTCGCCAGGCCGACGCGGTCGACTGGCAGCTGGAGACCGCGCTCGAGCGCGGCGTGGCGGGGACGTGCATCTTCAGCTGGACCGACGAGTGGTGGGTCGGCGACGCCGCGGTCGAAGGGTGGCGCTTCGGCCTCACGCGCGCCGACCGGTCGCCGCGGCCCGCGCTCGGCGTGGCCGAGCGGTGGAACGCGCGGACCGTCGCTGATCTACACGACAGGGACGAGTGGCCGTCGATCAGCGTCGTCGTGTGTGCGTACAACGCGGAGGACACGCTCGACGAGTGCCTCACCCACGCGTGTGCCCTCGATTACCCGAAGCTCGAGGTCATCGTCGTCGACGACGGCTCGACCGACGCCACCGCCGACATCGCCCGCCGCCACGACGTGCGCCTGGCGACGATCGGCCACGCGGGTCTTTCGACGGCCCGCAACGAGGGACTACGGCTGGCGACCGGCGATCTCGTCGCCTACCTCGACGCCGACGCCTATCCCCAGCCCGAATGGCCTTATTACTTGGCGCTCGGCATGGACGCCGCCAATGTCGGCGGCGTCGGCGGACCCAACGTGCCGCCGCCCGACGACCCGCCTGCGGCCCAGCGAGTCGCGCGGGCGCCCGGCGGACCGCTGCACGTGCTGCTCAGCGACGACCGCGCCGAGCACGTGCCTGGCTGCAACATGGCGTTCTGGCGGGAGGTGCTGACCGAGGTCGGAGGCTTCGACCCGATCTTCACCTCCGCAGGCGACGACGTCGACCTGTGCTGGCGCGTGCTCGAGCACGACTGGAAGATCGCCTTCCATCCCGCGGCCCTCGTGTGGCACCACCGCCGTCCCGGGCTGCGCGCTTACCTCCGCCAGCAGCGTGGCTACGGGCGCAGCGAGGCGCTGGTCGAGGTTCGCCATCCGTCGCGCTACACGATCACCGGTACCGCGCAATGGCAGGGCCGCATCTACGACTCGTTCCCGGCGTCGGTCACCCGCCAGCGCGTGTACCACGGCCTCTACGGCACCGCCGCCTACCAGTCCGTGTACCGCGGCGGCGGCCACACGCTCGACCTGTTGCACCAGGTCGGCGTGCCGACCGCGGTGCTGGCGCTGTTGACCGCGCCGCTCGCGCTCCTGCACCTCACCTTCGGCGTGCCCGCGGCGCTGGCCGCCGTTCTCCTCGTGACGCTCGGGATCATCGACGTGAGGCGCGCCCGTCCGCCCCGCCGATATCCGGGCTCCCGCGTCGGTTTCGGCGCCGGCGTCGCCGTCCTCGAGTTCCTCCAGCCGCTCGTGCGGCTGTGGGGGCGCGTACGCCACCGGCCGCACGCCCGCGAGCGGATCCACGAAGGCCCGGTCCTTCCCGGATCGCCGACGTCGGCGCCGGGTGGTGTGCTTATGCTGCCCGCCGACGGGCCGCGAGCCGAATTGGCGGCGGGGCTCGTCAACGAACTGCGCCGGCGCAAGGTGCGCGTGCTCCCGCCCAACGAGTGGGAGGCCCACGACGCCGCCTTCGTGGCGTCGACCCTTCTGGTCGGCGAGCTGGTCACCAGCAGCTACCCGGAGGGATGCGTGCAGGTGCGGGTGCGCACCCGGGTGCGAACGGCAGCAGCGGTGCTCTACGCGCTGGCGGCTTTGGTGGGCCTTGCGGTCCAACCGCTGGCCGCCGCCGCGGTGGCGGCCCTCGTCGTGGCCGAGCTCGGCCGCGGAATGGTCCGCAGCGGTCCGCGCGTGCGACGCATCATCCGCCGGGCCGCGGAGAGCGGCCCCATCAGCGAGCCCGAAAGATCATTACGCGGTCGTTCTCGTGCACAACATCGAACCGCTCGTTGAGCGTGTGCGCCAATCGCTTGTAATGGTCCAGCCACCAAAAGGCAGGCCAGCCGACGACGACGTGCTGAATCCCGCGGGTAGTCACGTCGTCAAGGGCGCGCACCGCGTCGGCATCGTCGATCGGCGGTCCCCACCACACCCCATCCCGCTCTGGGAATGGCACGGCTCGGCGGCCGTCGAGGATGTCGATATCCCATTCGGCATCGTCAAGCAGCGCGAAGGGTGCCTTGGGCGGCAGCACGGCTGCGATCTCGTCCACGGTGTCGCGGAGTCGGTGGAGGTACGAGCGGGACGTCCATTCGCGGCTGTCGAAAGGGAGACCCAACGCTCGTGCGTGTTGGGCAACGGTCTCGAACATCACGTCGACGTCATGCAGGTAGGCCGCCAGCCGGCTCTTCCACCCGATGGAAATGTGGTGCGAGTCGGGGTGCAATCGGTACAGGGTGTGCACGTCGGGATCAGCGTCAATCCGGCCGTAAAGCGGGGCGAGGGCGGCAAGGTAGTTGTCGATATATGTGTGCGTCGACGGAGCGGGCAGCACCCGCTCGAGAAAGCTACGCGCCCACGCGTTTCCCGAAGTTGGTGGTGCGAGCACGGCGCCGGGCCCGTCGGCGAGCAGCGCATCCCGGAGATCGCCGCGGGGCAGGTCGGTCGGAGCAGGCGGATCGTCCAAGGCGTGTCCTTCAGGATCAATCCACTGCATTGGCCAGTGCACCTTCGTGACCCGCTGGTCGTCGAGGATGCGGCTCGCTGTCGCCACAGCCGACGGCAGCAATATGTCGTCGGCGTCGAGGAAGATCACGAGCTCGCCGTGACTTGCGGCAAAGCCGATGTTCGTCGCCGCGAGTTGGCCCATCTGCTCCTGGTAGAGCGACCGCACGTGATCGCCGTACCTTTCCAGCACGGTCCTCGACTCGTCGGTCGAGCCGTCATCGACGACGATTACCTCGACACCGGGATAGCTCTGGCCCAAAGCGCTGTCTATCGCCGCGCCGAGGAAGCGCCCGTAGTTGTGATTGGTGATGACAACCGACGCCAGTGGCATCACCCTTGCGACGCTACCGTCGGCCAAAGGTGATGAGACGAGCCTCCTCGTTCTTCCGCCCAGACGTGTATCGGCGTCTGTATCCCTATGCGCGCCGCCACCGCTTCGCCATGACGGTCGCAACCGGGATCACGCTCGCTCAGAGCGCAGTCGGACTTACGGCACCGTGGTCTCTGAAGATCCTCGTCGACAACGGCCTGCAGGGCAAGCGCTTGCCCGCGTGGCTCCGAGACCTGCCATTCCTCCACGGTGCTGGTCCGCGAGGGGTCGTCGTCTTCGCAGTCGTTGCGGGCGTCACGCTCATGCTCATCGGCGATGTCCTCGACGTGGTTGGCCAGTACCTCAACGATCGGATCCACGACTCCTTGACCGTGGCGTTCAAGTGTGACCTGTTCGGTCACCTGCAGCGGCTGTCGCTGGCGTACCACGACCGGGCCAGCCTCGGCGACTCGATGTACAGGCTCGACAAGGACACCTGGTTCATCAGCACGCTCCTCTGGGACAACCCACGCCAAATTGTCGTCTCGATCTTGACGCTCCTCGGCATCGGGTACGTCTTCACCCAGCTCGATTGGCAGCTCGCGTTGATCGCGATCGTCGTGGTTCCGGTCATGTACACCTTCATCGCGGTCGTGGCGACGAAGCTCAAATCTGACTGGAAACGCGTCAAGGTCTTGGAGGCTCAGTCCACGACGATCATGGAGGAGGTCCTCTCGGCGCTGCGGATCGTCAAGGCGTTCGGTACCGAACACCGCGAGCACAAGCGCTACGAGGAGCAGACGTGGGAAGCGGCCCGGGCCAGTTGGCGCGTCAACCTCAAACAGGGGCTGTTCCATGGAGCGCTCGGCTTCATCGGAAAGCTCGACCGCGCCGTCATTCTGCTCATCGCGGCATTCCACGTGCTGGATCACAGGCTCACGATCGGTGAGCTGTTGGTGATCGCCGCCTATGTCGAGCAGCTGCACGCGCCCATTGAAGAGATCGGCGGGACACTCACCGAGATTCAGATGGCGATGGCGAGCGGCGAGCGCACGCTCGAGCTGCTGGACACTGAGCCCGACGTCAGCGACCGTCCTGGCGCGGTCGACATCGGTCGCGTGCGTGGCGCCGTGGCGCTCCACGACGTTCACTTCAACTATCCGAGCGGTCCTGAGGTCCTGCATGGGATCTCGCTTCAAGCGCAGCCCGGCGACCTGATTGCGCTGGTGGGTGAGACCGGGGCGGGCAAAACCACGACCGTCAATCTGATCGCCCGGTTCTATGACCCGATGAGCGGACGAGTCACGCTCGACGGCCACGACCTCACGGATCTCACCGTTCGCACATTGCGCGAGAACATGGCGCTCGTCCTCCAGGACGCACTGCTCTTCACAGGAAGCGTGCGCGAGAACATCGCTTACGCCCGACCGGAGGCGTCGAACGAGGACGTCATTGCCGCAGCGCGAGCTGCCAACGCCCACGACTTCGTGTGCGCCCTACCAGACGGCTACAACACGGAGGTCGGCCGCGGGGGAGTCCTGCTCTCCGGTGGTCAACGACAACGAATCGCGCTGGCCCGCGCCTTCCTTCGTGACGCGCCGATTCTCATCCTCGACGAGCCGACGTCGGCACTCGACAGCCGGACGGAGGAAGTGATCCTCGAATCTCTCGCCCGGTTGATGGCGGGACGAACGACGTTCGTCATCGCCCACCGGCTCTCCACGGTCGTACGGGCGACCGAGATCCTCGTGCTCGACCACGGTCGCGTGGTCGAGCGGGGCCGCCACGCTGACCTTTTGGCCCGCGGCGGCACGTACACCGAGCTGTTCCAGTCTCAGGCCTTCGCCGGTGGCGCGTCCCATCATCTGCCGCAAGAGCGGGACACAGCCTGATGGTCGTCGGTGATCCGCTTCGCATCGTGGTTTTGGGGATGATGGGCCGGTGCCCGTTCGGGGGCCAGACCTGGCTGTACCTGAACTGGTTGCGGGGCTTGGCCGATCTAGGTCACGAGGTCTGGTACGTCGAAGACGATTCGGTCTGGCCATACGACCCTCGAGCGGACGCCGTCACCGACGACTGCTCCTATGCCGTCGAGCACATTTCGTCGTCACTCATTGCCGTGGGGCTCGCCGATCGCTGGGCCTACCGACTGGCCGACAGGGACGGAGCGTGTTGGGGCCTCGGGCACGTCGAGCTCCTCGAGCTCTACCGCACGGCTGACGTTCTGCTGAACATCGGCGGTGCAGTCGATCTACGCGACGAGCACATGACCGCGGCCCTGCGCGTGTACGTCGAGACCGATCCGGTGACCGCAGAGCTGCGCCTGGCGTGTGGAGACGACCACACCAAGCAGGCGTTCGCGGCCCACGATGTCTTGGCCACGTACGGCGAGAACTACGGCGCGCCGAACTGTGGCGTCCCGGTCGACGGTCTCGCGTTCATCACGACCCGGCAGCCGATCGCCCTCGAGCTTTGGCCCGAAGTCTTCGCTCCCGATGGGCCTGTGACCACGATCGGGAACTACCGACAGGACGGCGTCGATGTCGAATATCGGGGCGAGACCTACCACTGGAGCAAGCATCACGAGTGGGAGAAGTTCCTCGACCTCCCGATCCGAACCGCCAACCGATTCCTCTTGGCGATGATGCCCGACGATCCCGCCGACCGCGCCCACTTGGAATCCCATGGCTGGCAGCTCGTCAGCCCGATCCCACTTTCTCTGGACGTGTTCGGGAGCTACCCGGACTTCGTCCGTGCGTCGCGCGCCGAATTCACCGTTGCCAAGGATCAGAATGTCCGTCTGCGCAGCGGATGGTTCAGCGAGCGGGACGTGTGCTACCTGGCGTCTGGCAAACCGGTCGTTACCCAGGACACCGGGTTCGGCGCGGTCCTGCCAACCGGCGAAGGACTCTTTGCCGTTGAAACCGTTGAAGAGGCCGCCGACGCCTTGGCGTGCATCGACGCTGACTACGTCCACCAGTGCAAAGCGGCGCGTGACATTGCCGAAGATTTCTTCGAGGCCAGCGGCGTCGCCCGCCGTCTCCTGGCGGACGTGGGCGCGTCCTGATGGCCGCCGGGTCCCGACACCTGATCGTCAACGCCGACGACTTCGGCGCGTCGCGAGGCGTCAACCGCGGCATCATCGAAGGGCATACAGAGGGTGTCGTGACCTCCGCCAGCCTGCTGGTCACCGGCAGTGCCGTCGATGAGGCCGTCGCCCTCAGCCGGGAGCATCGCGACCTTGCCGTCGGGCTGCATTGGGACGTGTGGGGCGAGGACGAGCGCGACTTCGATGTGGACGACCATGACGCGGTGCGTTCCGAGTTTGCGCGCCAGCTGAAGATGTTCGAAGACCTCATGCAGTCCGAACCGACGCACGTGGACTCCCATAAGCACGCCCACCTTCGCGACGGTGTGTTCGCCGTGGTGCAGGAGTTGGTCGAGCCGCTCGAGGTTCCCCTCAGGGGCGACGGCCGGGTGAACTGGATCGGAGGGTTTTACGCACAGTGGGAGTGGCGGGTGACGGATCTCGAACACGTCAGTGTCGACGCCCTCGAGGGGATACTGCGCAATGAGGTGCCATCGGGATGGACCGAGATCTCCTGCCATCCGGGATATCGGAGTCCCGACTACGAGTCGGTG
Source organism: Acidimicrobiia bacterium (assembly GCA_019243595.1). Taxonomy (GTDB): domain Bacteria; phylum Actinomycetota; class Acidimicrobiia; order Acidimicrobiales; family AC-14; genus CADDZP01. The sequence goes on along the minus strand of JAFAUA010000529.1, from coordinate 1,113 downwards.
TACCTCGACGAGCGCGAGGCGGAGCTCCGAACGCTCTGCGATCCGCGTGTGCGGTCCCTTCTCGGCGAGCTCGGGCTCGAGCTGTCGAGTTACCGGGACTGGTCTGTCGCGCGATCGTCCGTATGAAGATTGTCGTCGCCGGCTTCATCGTTCGTTATCCCCTAGGCGGTAACGCCTGGCACCAGCTGCAGTACGTGCTCGGCCTCGAGCGCTTGGGCCATGACGTCGCGTTCGTCGAGCACGCGGCCTGGGACGAATCGTGCTTCGATCCGGTCGACGACGTGATGACGAGTGACCCCACTCGGGGATTGGCGTTCCTGCGGGACGTGTGGGAACGCCACGGCGTTCGCGCATCTTGTTGTTACGTCGACGAACGCGGCGGGGAACACAACATGACGCGCCAGGAGCTCGAAGTGAAGTGCGGCGAGGCTGACCTTCTCATCAACATCGGAAACGTGAACTGGCTCCCGGAGTTCGAGCTGTGTCGCCGGCGGGCGTTGGTCGACATCGACCCCGTGTTCACACAGATCGGAGCGGTCGGCATGATCGATCCGCACGAGCACCACGACATCCTGTTCACGTTTGGCGAGAACATGGTCGGCGCGGGTGAAGCCGTACCGTTCGACGCGGCTCACTGGCTGCCAACGCGCCAGCCCATCGTTCTCGACTGCTGGCCCGCACGGCCCGGGGACCCCTCGGCGGCCATGACATCGGTGATCAACTGGACCGCGTACGGCGACCACGTCTTCGAGGGCCAGACCTTTGGACAGAAGGACCGCCAGTTCGAACCGTTCTTCGATCTCCCGCGGACGGTGGATCGGCCGATGGAGCTTGCGTTGGGCGCGCCCCTCGACGTGCAGGACCGGCTGCGGTGCGGGGGGTGGGCGGTGGTCGACCCCATGGCCGTTTCTCGCAACACCGCCACATTCCAGGGCTATCTGGCCGCCTCTTCCGCCGAGTTCTGCGTGGCGAAGCATGGCTATGTCATTTCGCGTTCGGGGTGGTTCAGCGACCGGAGCGCGTGTTACCTGGCCGCGGGACGCCCCGTCATCCTCGAAGACACGGGTTTTAGCGCTGTGCTGCCGTGCGGGGATGGGCTTCTGCCGTTTTCGT
>JAFAUA010000443.1 GCA_019243595.1 Acidimicrobiia bacterium | reverse complement strand
GCGAAGACGTCCGCGCACCCGTAGAGGGCGGGGAGCTGCTCGTCGTCGACACGACCGAGCAGGCGAACGGGCGCGCCGCTACGGCGCACCAGCCGGTCGAGGCGGTTGCGATCCCGGCCGCCACCGGCGATGGCGACGACGAGATCCGGGTGGTCCGGCGCCAGAAGGGCGGCCGCCTCGATCAGGGTGTCCATGCCCTTGCGGGGCACGAGCCGACTGACGCTCACAACGAGCTGGCCGTCGACGGGAAGCCCGAACGAGGCGCGTGCCGCCGCCCGTTGGCCCTCGTCGATCGGGCGGAAGCGATCGACGTCGACGCCCGGTGACACGACGGTGGTGGCGAGCACCCGACCCGCCACCCGCTCAGCCTGGGTCGCCACCCAGTCGCCGGCCGCGACGACGTGGACGGCGCCGATGAGGACCCGTCGAAGGAGGGCGTGCGAGCCCGGCAACCGTCCGGGGACGCTGACCTCGGCTCCGTGCACGACGACGGCGTAGGGGACGGCGAGCCGGCGCCCGACACGCCCGAGCGGCAGAGCGGGGTCGAGCACAGCAAGCGACGCCTTGGTCTGGTCAACGAGCTCGTCGACGTGACGAGCGACGGCACGCGTCGGGAACAGCACGCGCTGGCGCGAGCGCTCTACGCGGAACGGTTGGGCGGCGTCGAAGGCGGCGTCGCCTCCATACGGCGTCGTCAACACCGCGAAGCGGTCGGGCGGAAGCCGTCGCCAGAGCTCCCACAGGTAGCTCTGGATCCCCCCGACCTTCGGAGGGAAGTCGTTGGTGACGAGAACGTGCCCCACTTACGAAGCAGCGACCAGGTCAGGCCGGCCGAGGCGTTCGGCGGCCCACGCCGCGTGAGAGCGGAGCATGCGATCGGGGTCGGCGAGGGCGCGGCGCAGGGCGGCCTCGACCTCCGGGTCGTTGCCGTCGCCGACGTTGCCCAGCACCACGAGGGCGTTGCGCCGGAGGTAGCGGGGCTGGCGGCGAGGGATGTACCAGCGGCCGTGACGGGCCAGCAGCTCCTCGTCTGACGCGTCGAGGATGTCGAGCACGGGGACCCATGCCTCGTCGTCGTCGCCGGCCGCGGGCGGCGGGTTGCGCCGGTCCTCGAGACGGTTGGGCGGGCACACGTCCTGGCAGTCGTCACAGCCGTAGAGGTGGTCGCCGAGCGCCTCGCGGAACTCCAGCGGGAAGTCGCCCTCGGCCTGCAGCAGATGGGCCAGGCAGCGGCGGGCGTCGAGTACGCCCGGCGCCACGAGGGCGCCGGTAGGGCAGGCGGGAAGGCAGCGGGCGCACGTTCCGCAGCCGTCGGCGACAGGGATGCCCGCGGGGAGCACGGCATCGGTGACGACCGACCCGAGCACGAACAGCGAACCGTGATCGGCCAGGAGCACGTTGGTGTTCTTGCCGTACCAGCCCAGGCCGGCGCGCACGGCCGCCTCGCGGTCGACCAACCGGTTGTCGTCGACGAGCACGACGGCCCGATGACCCTCGTCGGTGAGGACGTCGGCCACTGCGCCCAGCGCGCGGCGGACGGGTTCGTAGTTGTCGCGCCACGAGTACCTCGCCACCCGGCCGGCGGGCGTGGTCGGCGGATGCGGCACGGCGGCCCGATACGACCGCGCGCCGACGACGAGCGAGCGTGCACCCGGGAGTGCGGATTCGGGGCTCGTCGACCGCTCTGGGTTGCCGTACGTGAAGTGCATCCCGGCGTGGAGACCGGCCGCCTTGCGCTCGACCAGGTGGCGCCGCGTGCCGGCGAAGGGCTCGGCCCGCGCCACGCCCAGGGCGTCGAGGCCGGCGTCGAGGGCGACGGCGCGCACGCGTTCCCAGAGCGACGTCACGCCTTCATCCTGCCTGCGTGAGGGCCGCTGGTTCTATCTGGCGCGCTGTATCTATCGGACCCGCAACGGGCGCGAGCCGCTCTGGCCACCGTTGCCCTGCTCGGCCGCGTTGCGTGCGGCTAGGCGCCGGGCCAGGAGGCTGCGGGCGAGCGGACCCGAGAGGGTGGGCGCCGTGGCCGTCGGCGTGCTCTCGGACGTCGACCTGGGAGGCGTGCGACGGACCGGCCGGGCGGCGCGCTTGGCGGCGGCATCCTTCGCCGAGTCGGCGGCGATGCGGGGACGCCGGGCCTGCGCAGGTCGGGGACGAGGACGCCTCACGGCCTCGACCTTGGGCGTCTCGGCTCTGCTGGCGGAGGCCCTTTCAGCGGTCGCTGGCGTCGGGCGCGGTGTCCGCTTGACCGCGGGGCTCGGCGTCACCTTCTTGGCGGCCGGGCGCGTGGCGATCTTTCGGGGGGCCGCCTTCTTCTTGACGACCTTCTTCTTCGCGACGGCCTGCTTCTTGGCGACGACTGTTTTCTTGGCGACGGCCTTCTTCTTCGTCACGGCCTTCTCGGCCGTCGCCTTTTTCGTCGACCGCTTGGCGGCCGGCTTGCGCTTCTGGGCGGGCGCCTTCTTGGGCGCGGACCGGCGTCGGGGACGACGGGCCGCCTTCCGCGCCGGCCGGCGCTGCGCGACGGGCTCGGGGGCTTCCTCGGGCTCGGGCTCCGGCTCGTCGACGACGACCTCCTCGACCACGCGCACGGGCGGGGCGGCGGCCACTCGCGGCGGCGGCGCGGGGAGGGCGGGCGGGCGGCGGCCCTTCTCGACGTAGCCGAGCTCCGACGCCAGGCGGTTGCGAGACGTGAGCGTGTTGGCGCCGAGGTCGAGCTCCCACTCTGCCACCTGAAGCCGCGTGCGCGACGTGTAGCGGAAGCGGATCATCCAGACCTCGTCCTGCAGCTGGAACGCGCTCCAGCCCTGATCGAAGGCTTCCTCGCTGATCGCCACGCCCTTGTCGGCGAGGTTCCAGCGCACCGACGTGCCCACGGGTTGGGTCGACTGGCCGAGGCGCTGCTTGGAGAACGTCATCGCCCGCGCCCGCTCGACCATCTGGGCCTGCTCGGCGACGATCGGCACCGCGAAGCGCTCGACCCATTCGGGGTCGACACCCGCCTCGGCCGCCACCTCGGGGATCGAGCGGCCGCTGCGCAGCTGGGCCTGGATCTCCCGGGGCGTCAGGCGGCTGTCGGGGCGAACCCGCTGGCGCTCCTCGGCCTTGCTCTTGTCGCCGTTGCGCAGTCGCTCGGCCTCGGCGATCGTCGACATGAGCTCGCCGTCGAGGGGCACGACGTAGCCGCCGGCCTTCGAGCCCTTGCGCGCGCTGAAGATGAGGCCGTCGAGATCGGTCGTGAAGCCGACGAGGTGGAGTTTCTGCACGCGCGTTCCTGATAACCCGTCTGTCGGGCCGGTCTGACCAGCGACGTTAACACCCGGCGCGCGCGCCGAACGCGAATGGTGGCTAGGAAACGTGCCGCGAATAGCGGAGTTTTGGCACGAGGCCGGCGTCGGAGAGCAGGCGCACGGCCCGGGCCTCGGCCACGTCGATGATGACGGCGTCGTCAGGCTCGCGGCCGCAGATGAACGTCACCACGCAGTCGTCGCACGCCGTCGTGTGCTGCATGGTGCACTCGTCGCAGGAGATCGTCATCGGCTGGTGCTCGGTCATACCCAGAGCATGACAGGGGGGTATGACAGGAACTTCAGCCGTCCGCGGCGTCCGCCTCAGACTCGACCTCCTCGACCTCCTCGACCGAGCCCCCCGACCCGCACCACCGGCAGGCCACCTCCTCGACGGTCTCGGCCAGCACCTCCTCGTCCTCGACGGTCAGGTCACCGCCGATCGAGTAGTGGTGGAAGGCGCGCGTCCGCCTCGTGATTGTGACGTCGAAGCGGGTGAGGTTGCCGCACGCGGCGCAGCGGTAGCGAGTCGTCACGGCGCCCTTACCCTAATGTCCGCTCGATGGAGCCCCGCCTCCGGGCCGTGTGCGATCTGAT
>JAFAUA010000390.1 GCA_019243595.1 Acidimicrobiia bacterium | reverse complement strand
TGACCGTCCAGCGGGGCTCGCCCTTGGTCAGGCGGTTCCACGCCGGGACGAAGGCGACGTCGACGCCCTTCTTCACGCCGCCGGCCACTTGGGACTCGAGCGCGCTCAGCCGCTCGTGCAGGGCCCGATGTTGCTCCTCCATGCGGGCGTCGTCGGTCATGTCGTCGCTCACAATGTTGCCGCTTCGGAGACCAGTCGGCGTAGCGGGGGGGCGATGGCAGGCGAGGCCGCCAGCACCGATCCGGCGCGCATCGGGCCGCCGTCGAAGGCGCTCGTGTCGGCGCCGGCCTCTCGGGCGATCAACGCGCCGGCCGCGAAGTCCCACGGCGCCAGGCCGGCCTCGTAGAAGCCGTCGAGACGACCACACGCGACCCAGCACAGATCGAGGGCGGCGGCGCCGCCCCGCCGGATGTCCCGCACCGACGGCAGGATGCGCTCCAACCACCGTCCTTGCGTCCTACGCATGTCAGCGTCGTACGCAAACCCGGTGCCGATGAGCGCAGTCGCCAGGTCGTCGTGCCCCGAGACCTGGATCGGATGGCCGTTGCATTGGGCGCCACCGCCGCGCCGGGCGGTGAACAGCTCGTCGAGCGAGGGATGGAACACTGCGCCCGCCTCGACGTCGCCGTCGACCTCCACGGCGATCGAGACTGCGAACATCGGAAAGCCGTAGAGGTAGTTCGTCGTGCCGTCGAGCGGGTCGATGATCCACCGCACACCGCTCGTGCCGTCGCGGTTGCTTCCTTCCTCTCCGAGGACTCCGTCGTCGGGACGCTCGCGCTCGATCGCACCCACGATCAGGGCCTCCGACGCCACGTCGACGGCGGTCACCATGTCGGTCCGCGACGACTTGGTGGACACGTCGTCGGCCCGGTCGGGCGCCTCGGCGAGGAGGAGCTCGCCCGCCCGGCGCGCCAGCTCGCTCGCCAACCCGAGCAAGGCGTCGACGTCGGCCACGACTGCAACCATACGAGCGGGCCTACCCTTTCAACGTGACCGATGCACTGTTCCACGAGGGCAGCCGTCTCCTGCAGGACCGGTTCGACACGCGCCGGCTTGCCGATCGGATCGACGAACGCCTGGTTGTCGACACGATCTCCGATCACGACCGCGCCTTCATAGAAGCTCGGGACATGTTCTTCCTCGCAAGCTGCGACGAGGAGGGCCATCCGACGTGCTCGTACAAGGGCGGTGATCCGGGCTTCGTCCATGTTCTCGACGAGCGGACCATCGCCTTTCCGAACTACGACGGCAACGGGATGTACCTCTCGATGGGCAACGTCCTCCGCCATCCCGACGTCGGTCTGCTGTTCATCGACTTCGAGCGCCCGTCGCGGCTTCGCCTCGAAGGAGCGGCGTCGATCGACCTCGACGACCCGCTTCTGCCCGAGTGGCCCGAGGCCCAATTCGTCGTGCGCGTGGCCGTCGTGCGCGTATATCCGAACTGCCCTCGCTACATCCATCGGTACGCGCTCGTCGAGCGCTCCAAGTTCGTGCCACGGCCGGCGCAGCAGACGCCGGTGCCCGACTGGAAGCGGTCCGACTGGGCGTGTGACGTCCTGCCCGCCGGTGACCCCGCCGCCGAACCGGTCGAGAGCTGATGACAGCAGGCATCGTCGACCTCCGCTCAGACACCGTCACCCGGCCCACGCCGGAGATGCGGCGCGCCATGGCCGACGCCGAGGTCGGCGACGACGTCTACGGCGAGGACCCGACGGTGAACGCGCTGCAGGAGGCGTTCGCCGAGCGCGTCGGCAAGCAGGCCGCACTCTTCGTGCCCTCGGGGACGATGGGCAACCAGCTCGCGTTGCGACTGTTGACGACGCCGGGGACGAGCGTCATCGCCGGCCGCCGCCAGCACGTGGTGATCTACGAGAACGGCGCGGGCGGCCGCAACGCCGGCGTGCAGTTCTGGCCTGTCGCCGACGACAACGGCACGATCGACGCGGCCGACGTCCGCTGGGCGATCGAGGCCGCCGCCCATCACCACCCTCGGCCCAGCCTGGTGTGCGTCGAGAACACCCACATGCCCGCCGACGGTGCGCCGTGGCCGCTCGAGCGCCTCCGTGAGGTCGCGGTGTGCGGCCTGCCTGTGCACCTCGATGGCGCCCGCCTGTTCAACGCCGAGGTGGCGACCGGCGTGGCGGCTGCCGACTACGCGGGCGCCGCGGTCACCGTCATGTGCTGTCTGTCGAAGGGCCTGAGCGCCCCGGTCGGCTCGATGCTGGCTGGGCCCGCCGACGTCATCGAGGCCGCGCGTGGCGAACGCCAGCGCCTCGGTGGGGGCATGCGCCAGGTCGGCGTCATCGCCGCCGCCGGGCTTGTCGCCTTGCGCACGATGGTCGACCGGCTCGCCGACGACCACCGTCGAGCACAGCGGCTCGCGGAGGCGGTTGCCGATCGGTGGCCCGACGCCGGTGTCGACCCGGCCCGGATCCGGACGAATGTCGTCACGTTCCGGTGCGGCGAGCCCGACGAGCTGTGCGACCACCTGCGCGGCGAAGGCGTGCTGGCGGGCACCATCGCTCCCGGCGTCATGCGCGTCATGACGCACCACGACGTCGACGACGACGGCATCGAGAGGGCCTGCAAGGCCCTGGCCTCAGCGCCTTAGAGAAGCTCGCGGACGGAGGCCGACGGAGCCGGCTCGTACACGAGGGTGGGATCGCTACGCCCGCGGAGTCGGAGCTCGTCGGCGACCACCCAGCTGCGTGACTCCCCGTCGGCGCGGGCGACCGCCTCCTCGCTGGCGAGCACCCGGCCCAGGCGGTGCTTGGCCTCGTCGGTGAGCCGGGCGGCCTGGTTCACGGGATCGCCGATGACGGTGTACTCGTAGCGCTGCTCGGCGCCGACGTTGCCGGCGACGACCGTCCCCGACGACACGCCAACGGCGGCGTCGATCCCGGCCTCGCTGGCGGAGAGGGCAAGGATTTCGCGACGGATCGTCCGGGCGGCACGCAGGGCCCGGGTGGCGTGGTCGTCCTGGGCCATCGGGGCGCCGAACACGCACAGGGCGCCGTCGCCCTCGAACTTGTTCACCCAGCCGCCCTCGGCCGCGACCGTGCGCACGACGATGTCGAAGAAGCGGTTGAGCAGGTCGACGACGTCGTCAGGCGAACGCGTCTGGGCGAGGGTGGTCGATCCGAGCAAGTCGACGAACAGAGCGCTGACCTCGCGCCGCTCGCCGCCGAGTCTCACACCGTGTTCGAGTGCCTCGCGCGCCACGTCCTCGCCGACGTAGCGCCCGAAGAGGTCCTGCAGCTGCCGGCGCTCACGCAGTCCGGCGACCATCTTGTTAAACCCGGCCTGCAGGAGGCCGACCTCGGCGCCGTCGTCGACCTCCACCTCGACGTCGAGGTCACCCGAGCGCACACGGCCCACCGCCTGCCGGAGGTCGCGCAGCGGGTCGGCCACGGAGCGGGCAGCGACGTAGAGCACGATGGCACCGGCAAAGAGGCCGGTGTCGACGAGGAACCAGATCGCTGTCGCCGAGGGCGGGTGATGGGCCGGGCGACCGAGAAATGTCAGCCCGATCATCACGAGGAACAGGTCGGCGCCAAGCGCCCACGACAACATGAGCCGGGAGCGCACACTCAGCGCTCCCGACCGGTCCGGGACGTCGCCTGCGAGTGCTAACGCGAACAACGGCCGGAACGTCCGCTCGACGAGGAGGTACACGAGGGCGGATGTGGCTAAACCGCCCAGCAGGATCGACAAGCCGACCCGGACCGCGAACGTGGTGCTGTTGCCGTAATACAGAAGATCGAGCGTCATCCACAGGATCGCGGCGACGACCCATGGCACCATGCCCTCCGCCGCTTCCGTGAACGGCAGCCGGAGCGTGCGCCGCTGTTCGTCGCGCGTGGGCGAGCGCCCCTCGCAAAGCCACGAAGTCGCCCGCTTATACGACCGCATCGACCGGATACCGCATGCGACGCCCGACACCGGGAGGTAGGCAGCGAAAAGAATGAAGTCGACGCTGCCGAATCCACCGCCCGCACCGGGGATACCCCGGCTGGCCAGGCCACCAGAGACGACGGCGAAGACGGCGCCGACGAGGTGGGCCACGCTCACCCGCT
>JAFAUA010000297.1 GCA_019243595.1 Acidimicrobiia bacterium | reverse complement strand
CCATCACTTCGAGGGCGGCGACGCGGCCGGTCTTGTCGGCCCGGGGCACCAGACGCTGGCACACGATCCCTTTGAGGGCGCCGGACAGGGCGATGCGCACCTGCTTCTGCTTGTGCGGCGGGAAGAAGTCGACGATGCGGTTGACGGTCTCGGTGGCGTCGATCGTGTGCAGCGTCGAGAGCACGAGGTGACCGGTCTCGGCCGCGCTCAACGCCGCGGCGACGGTCTCCTCGTCGCGCATCTCGCCGACGAGGATGACGTCGGGGTCCTGGCGCATGGCGGCGCGCATGGCGGTGCCGAACGAGGCCGTGTCGACGCCGATCTCCCGCTGCTCGATCGACGCCATCTTGTCGTTGTGCAGCACCTCGATCGGGTCCTCGATCGTCACCACGTGCACCTCGCGGGTGGTGTTGATGTGGTCGATCATGGCGGCGAGGGTCGTGGTCTTGCCCGAACCGGTCGGCCCGGTGACCAGCACCAGACCCCGCGGTTCGTTGGCCAGACGGGCGAGGACGACAGGCAGGCCGAGGTCGTCCATGGTCGCCGCCGAGCTCCGGACTCGACGGAAGATCATGGCGACGCTGCCGCGCTGACGGAAGGCGTTGACGCGGAACCGACCAATGCCCTCGACCATGTAGGCGAAGTCGGCTTCGTTGTGGCGCTCGAAGTGATCGGCGGTGTCGGCGCGCATGATGGCGGCGGCCATCTCCGACACCGTCGCCGGCTCCAGGGCGTCGACCTGGAGGCGCCGGAGGTCACCGTCGACCCGGATGCGGGGGACTGCGTCCCCCTTGATGTGCAGGTCCGAGCCGTCGTGGCTCGCGAGCGCGCCAAGAAGACTGTCCAGCTGAGGATGGGACATGGGGGAGAATCGGCACTCAACAGGGGGTTGCTTTAGCCGGGGGACGCTCTCCTGCGGACCTACTGGGAGTCCGGCGCCTCCGCGGCCTCGTCGAGGCCCTGGGCCAGAGTGTTCCAGGAGAGGGTGGCGCACTTGATGCGGACGGGGAACTTCACCACGCCCTGGAGTGCCTCCAGATCGCCGAGCTTGACGTCGGGTTCGGCCTGGATCGGCTCCTCTTCCTCGCTGCCGTCGAGGCGCTGCTCGTGGATCGACATCATGGCCTTGAACGCCCGGATCAGGGCTCGGGCCTCGTCGGCCGACTTGCCCTTGACCGCCGACGACATCATCGACGCCGACGACTGGCTGATCGAGCAGCCCTGTCCCGAGATCTTGATGTCGTTGACGCTGCCGTCGTCGGCCACGTCGAGATAGACGACGACCTCGTCGCCGCAGAGGGGATTGAACCCCTCCACCCGCAGCGCCGGCGGCGCGTCGAGCTCACCCCGGTTCCGAGGGTTCCGGTAGTGGTCGAGGATGATCTCCCGGTAGAGGTCTTCGAGGCCTGGCATGTCTGCTGGCGACCTTAGATGGCGAACAGTCGGTCGGCTTCGTCGAGCGACTCGTTGAGGGCGTCGACGTCGGCTTCGTCGTTGTAGACGTACACGGACGCCCGGGCCGTGGCGCCCACGCCGAGACGCCGCATCAGCGGCTTGGCACAGTGGTGGCCGGCGCGCACGCACACGCCGGACTGGTCGAGCACCTGGGAGAGGTCGTGGGGGTGCACGTTATCGTACGCGAACGAGATCACCCCGCCGCGGGCGGCGGGCTCGGACGGCCCGTGGATCGTGATCTTGTCACCATGGCGCTCAGTCAACGTGCGTAGCGCGTAGCCCGTGAGCTCGACGTCGTGCTCACGGACGGCGTCCATCCCGATGCCTTCGAGATACTCGACGGCGGCGCGCAGGCCGACGGCTTCGACGATCGGCGGCGTTCCGGCCTCGAACTTCCACGGCAGGTCGTTCGGCGTCCACCCGTCGAGGCGCACGTCGCGGATCATCTCGCCGCCGGTGAGGAAGGCGGGCATGGCATCGAGCAGCTCTTCGCGCGCCCACAGGCCACCGATGCCGCTGGGGCCGAGCATCTTGTGGCCCGTCCACGCATAGAAGTCGCAGCCCAGCGCCTGCACGTCGGTGGGCATGTGCGGCGTGTACTGGGCGCCGTCGACGAGTAGCAGGGCGCCGGCGTTGTGGGCCACGTCGGCCAGATGGCGCACGGGGTTGATCGTGCCGAGCACGTTGGAGATGCCGGCGACGGCGACGAGGGACGCGCCGTCGATGAGACGGTCGAGGTCGGTGAGGTCGAGCTGGCCGTCCTCGGTCAGCCCGATGAAGCGCAGCTCGACGCCCTTCTCCTCGCGCAGCACGAGCCACGGCACGAAGTTGGCGTGGTGCTCCATCTCGGTGAGGAGGATGGCGTCGCCCTCGCCGAGGTTGTGGCGGGCCCACGAGTAGGCGACCAGGTTGATCGCCTCGGTGGCGTTCTTGGTGAAGATCACCTCGCGGCTGGACGGTGCGTTGATGAAGCGCCGCATCGCCTCGCGCCCACCCTCGTAGGCGGCGGTGGCCTCCTCGGCGATCTCGTAGACGGCCCGATGGATGTTGGCGTAGCTGTGCTCGGTGAAGTGCTCCATGGCCTCGATCACGGCCCGCGGCTTCTGCGAGCTGTTGGCCGAGTCGAGATAGACGAGCCGGTGGTCATGAGTGACGCGCTCGAGGATCGGGAAGTCCTTCTTGATCCGGGCGACGTCGAGGCGGTCGGTCATGAGCGCCACGCCTCGTAGCCCTCTTGTTCGAGCCG
>JAFAUA010000213.1 GCA_019243595.1 Acidimicrobiia bacterium | reverse complement strand
GCCCCGGCCGGCAACCCGACGCCGACCACGCCGCTGATCAGCATTCAGCCGCCGGGCGCCCTGACGCCCCAGATCATCCTCAAGACCCAGGACCTGTTCGGTCCGGGTGCGCTGCCGCAGCACATCGACATCCCGACGCTGGCGTCGATCTCGATCGGCGAGGACCCGCGTGCGATCGGTGACAACAGTGCTAACCCGGCACCTCCTTCGGCCGCCGGCGACGGCACCCTGGCGTCCGGTGCCGTTGACGTCGTGCGCATCAAGCTGCTGGTCACCGATCCGACCAGCCATCTGGCCGACCTTCGCATCGGCCACATGGAGTCCAAGGCCCAAGTCCCCGCCGGCGGCGTGAACTGCCCGGCCGCGCCGGTCCAGCAGACGACCACGACCAGCTCGTCCACCACGTCGACGACCGCCGCGCCCACAAGCACGACGACGTCGACGACGGCCGCGCCTGGCACCACGACGACGTCGACGACGGCCGCGCCTGGCACCACGACGACGAGCACCACGGTGCCGGTGACGCCAGGCCAGGCCACGACGACGACCACGGCGCCGTCGACGACGACCACCACCAAGGCGCCGTCGACCACCACGACAACGGAACCGCCGGTGACGCCGGATCAGGCCACGACGACGACGACCGCGCCGCCGAGCACGACGTCGACGACATCGGCGCCGACGACATCGGCGCCAACGACCACTCCGACGACGGCGCCGCCGGAAGTGCAGGCCCAGACCTTCACCCAGTCGCCGGCGGCAACCGCGATCTCGGCGACACCCAACTTCACCGGTTAGGAGCCGGCGTCCTCCCAGAACGGGGCGCGGGGTGAGATGAAGACGATCTCGGCCTCGCCGAGAAGCTCGTCGCCGTCATGGGCGGTGGCCTTCACCCAGATCTTGCGCCCGTCGACGTGGTCGAGCCACGCCTTGTAGTCGATGCGCTTGTTCAGTGGCGTCGGCTTCACCATCTTGACGGTGAGCGTGCCGGTGAAGCCTGCCTTCCCCGACGCCATCTGGGCCAGGCCCATGATGTCGTCGAAGGCGGCCGCGACCCAGCCGCCGTGGAGGCATCCAGGCGGGCCTTCATAGGCGTCGGTCCAGGTTGCCCATGCGCGCGTGACGCCCTCTGACATCTCGAGGTGCAGCGGCGGGGCCAGGGGGTTGCTCCGCCCGCTGATCGGGCTGCGCTCGGCGAGCACGGCGTCCGCCGGTCCGGCGACGCCGGCGCCGCCGAAGGCGCGCAGGCTCGGCGCACTCTCCAACCGGTCGGCGAGGGCCTGCGCCTCGTCGGCAAACGAGTTGAGCTCGTCGGTGTCGTTGGCGCCGACGTCGAGCAGCGCACCGCTGTCGATGGTGCGCTTGATCTCGCGGACCAGCCGGTGCTTCGCCGCTCGACGCTCGTCCTCGACGGGTTCACCGCCCAGATAGATCTGCGACGGGTCGGACGGCAGGCTCACGCGAGGACAGTACTGGGAGGCGTCCGCATGGCCCGAACGGGTCAGTATCGAAATGGCTCGCCCGGACGGTAGGCGGGGGTGGTCGGGGGAGGGACAATTGTGTGCAGTCGGAGGTACAGGGGGACAGGAATGCCGATCATCGACTACGTCGACGAGAAGCGCATGCTCCAGCGCGAGCCAGTGCGCCTGGGAGAGCTGTGGCGGAGCCAGGGCCAGGAGTTCCTGGACGAGCACGCTGCTGCATTGCAGGAGGATGTCGACCGTCTGCGCGCCTCGTACCTGGGCGACGTGGCCAACGCGTCGGGGTGGTCGCCGGAGGTCCGTGAGCAGCTCCGGCTACGCGGCTCGAAGGTGATCGATCTCCGTGAACCCGAGCCGGTGCCGGAGGGCTTTGTGTGCACGACCGACGGCCACAGCGACGTGATGGCCACGTCGCGCTGCGCGCACTGCGGGGCGACGTTCTGCAGCCGGTGTGTCGTCCGGCTATTGGCGACGCAGGGCCAGCCCCTCTGCAAGGAGTGCGCGCTGGTCGCCGGGGGCGTGCACCACAGGCGCCCCCGTCACGTCAGGTCGGGCGCCGTCAAGGCGCTGCGACCGTCGAGCCGCTAGATCAACCGGGCGCGGCGCGTCTGGCGCTCGCCGCGGAAGCTGGCGAACACGACGAGCGCGGCTGCCAGCCCGACGCAGAACAACGGGGCCGCGAAGTCGCGCTGGCTCCCTGACGCGGCGATGGCGCCCGCGGCGGCCGCGCCGGCCACGATGAACAGGCCGAACCACCGGGCGACTGGGGCCGCCACGAGCGCCAGGCCCCAGCCGAACACGAACAAGCAGGCGGCGCCGATCATGACGTCGGTCGGTGAATGGAGCTGTGCCTCGAGCCGGCCGCCATTGGCGAGGGCCACCAGCTCGTAGAGCACGGCGATTCCGGCGAGGCTGCCGACAACCATTGCGTACTCCTTTTCCTTCTGCCTGAGTGATCGGCATCCGAGGCCCCAAAAAGGAATAGGTCGAATGGCTCTGTCGGATTCAGATGACTTGGCCGGGCTCCCCGCTGTCGGTCACAACCGGCATCCCGGCTGCCTGCCAGGCCTGCATGCCGCCCGCCAGGTTCACGGCGTCGTAGCCCCGCTGGAGCAATGCGGCGGCGGCCCGTTCGGAGCGTCCACCAACCCGACAGACGGCCACAATCGGCTGGTCCTTGTCGAGACGGTCGACGCTCGCCGCCAGAGCCGCCAGCGGGACGTGAACGGCATCGGGGGCGTGACCGGCCTGCCATTCGTCGGGTTCGCGGACATCGAGGAGCATGGCCCCTTCGTCGACGCGACGAGCGGCCTCCTCGGCACCCACGGCGGGGACGGCGGGCTCGCGTTGCACACTCCGAAGCTATAGGTTCAATCGACCATGTCTGTCCTGGAGGACCTGCTCGTCGTGCAGGAGCACGACACCGTGGTCGACCAGCTGCGCCACAAGAAGGAGACGCTGCCCGAGCAGGCCCGCCTGCGCGAGGTCAAGCAGGCGCTCGCCGCCCTCGACGCGTCGGCGGCCGAAGTCGGGAATCGGCGCGACGAAGTGGCCCGCCGGCAGCAGCGGCACGAAGACGAGCTGGCGTCGGTGGAGGACAAGATTCGCGAGGTCGAGAAGCGCCTCTACTCAGGCGAGGTCAGCGCACCCCGCGAACTGCAAGCGATGCAGGCCGACGTGGCGTCGCTCAATCGCCACCGCTCCGACATCGAGGACCGGGTGCTCGAGGCGATGCAGGAGCGCGAGCCGCTCGACGCTGAGCTCACCAACTTCGCCCAGCAACGTTCGGGTCTGGAGGCGGAGGCCGACCAGCTCGGGCAGGCCATCGGCGAGCAGGTGAAGGAGATCGACGCCGAACTGGCGACCGAGCTCGAGGCCCGCGAGGCGGCGGCCGTCTCGATCCCCGACGATCTCCTCAGCCAGTACGAGCGGTTGCGCAGCAAGCAGGGCGGCGTCGGTGCCGCCCGCTTGGTCAACGGTCGCTGCAGCGGGTGCCATCTCACGCTGCCCGCGACCGAGCTCGACCGCATCAAGCGGGGAACGCCCGACACTGTCGTCCTGTGCGATCAGTGCGGCCGCATCCTCGTGCACTGACCGAAGTGCTCTACGTCGTCCGCCACGGCCAGACGGCCGCCAACGCCGCCGGCCAACTGCTCGGACGGGCCGACGTCCCGCTGACCGACCTGGGGCACCAACAAGCGACGGCGCTCGCCGCCGCGCTCGACGGACAGGTCGAGCGCGTCATCAGCAGCCCATTACGCCGGGCGCGTGACACCGCGGCCGCCTTCGGGCTCCCCATCGAAGTCGACGAGCGTTGGACCGAGCTCGACTACGGCGTCTACGACGAGCTGCCGCTGGGCGAAGTCCCCCAGGAGATGTGGGAACGATGGCGGGGCGACGCCGAGTACGCGCCGCCCGAGGGCGAGTCGCTGGCGAGTGTCGGTCGGCGCGTGCGCGCCGCGTGCGACGACCTGGCAGCGGCCGCGGCCGATTCTGACCTCGTCGTCGTCACGCACGTGTCGCCGATCAAGGCTTCCGTGGGCTGGACCCTCGACGTCGGCGACCACGTCACCTGGCGCATGTTCGTGGCCGTGGCGTCGATCACCCGCATCGCGCTCACCGAACGGGGGCCCATTCTGCGCTCCTTCAACGAGGTGGCCCATTTGGGTCAGCCCTCGTAGTTCTTTCGACCCGTTTCGGTCAAGGGTGCCGCGGCGTCCTGCCGAAGCAAGGGGAGAGAACCGTGATGGGCGTGCAGCAGTCGGAGTGTGGGATGAGACCAGAGGACCGCGTACAGCTGAGGCAGCTCGAGGGTCACCGGGTCAGCGTCGCGCTGGCCGACGGCTCGCGCATCGACGACTGCGAGCTGGTGTCGGTCAACAGGGGCCGGCGCGGTCACCTGTGGGTACACGCCAACGGTGGGGACGCCTTTCTGCCGTTCTCGCAGGTATCGGACGTATGGGAAGTGCAGGGAGGTCGTGGCCGTGTCTGATGTGTCGCCGCCGCAGCTGAGCATCGACCGGGCCGTCGAGCTGGTGACGGCCTACTTGGGGGCGTGGACGGAGCGCCGCACGCCTGCGCGGCGGCGTCTCCTCCACCACTGCTGGAGCGAGACGGGGACGTTCAGTGCCTGGACGACCCACGTCGAGGGCTTCGACGCCATGGACTCCCACATCGCCAACGCCCTCCGCCAGCAGCCCCGACGCTGCCGGCGCATGCGGACCTCGGAGGTCCACGTGAGCCACAACAAGATCAGCTTCAC
>JAFAUA010000207.1 GCA_019243595.1 Acidimicrobiia bacterium | reverse complement strand
GAGGCGCTGAAGCACCGCAGCAGGCTGAGCGAGGGCGAAGCCCTCAGCGACCCCGCAGGCCTCGGCGCCTTCCGTGTCCTCGAGTGGAGGGTGGAGGGATAGGTTCGGGCCGTTGGCCCGGGCAACCAAGGAGGGCGTGCGCGTGGGTGAAGCGACGATCGAGGCGTACTACCTGGAGGACCGGACGTTCCCGCCTTCGGACGAGTTTCGTCGCAACGCCCTCGTCTCCGACGACGCTCTGCACAAGGAAGCCGAGGCGGACTGGGAGGGCTTCTGGGCCGGCCAGGCGCGTGAGCTCGTTACCTGGTTCAAGGACTTCGACACCGTCCTGGAGTGGGACCTTCCGTTCGCCAAGTGGTTCATCGGCGGCACGCTGAATGTCTCCTACAACTGCCTCGACCGCCACGTCGAGGCCGGGCGGGGCGACAAGGTCGCCTACCACTGGGAGGGCGAGCCGGGCGACACCCGCACGATCACCTACGCCGATCTGCTCGACGAGGTCAGTCGCTTCGCCAACGTCCTCAAGTCGCTCGGGGTGCAGAAGGGTGACCGGGTCGCGATCTACCTGCCGATGATCCCGGAGCTACCCGTGGCCATGCTGGCGTGCGCGCGCATCGGCGCCCCGCACTCGGTCGTGTTCGGTGGCTTCTCGGCCGACGCCCTGCGCGGCCGCATCATCGACGCCGAAGCCAAGGTCCTCATCACCGCCGACGGCGGGTGGCGCCGGGGTTCAGCCGTGCCGCTCAAGGTCAGCGCCGACGAGGCCCTCGAGGGCACGTCGACGATCGAGCACGTCGTCGTCGTGCGCCGGACCGAGGAGGATGTGCCCTTCACTGAGGGCCGTGACCGCTGGTACGACGAGCTGATGCGCGACGCCGACGGCGACTGCCCGCCCGAGCACATGGATGCCGAGGACCTGCTGTACCTGCTGTACACATCAGGAACGACGGCGAAGCCCAAGGGCATCATGCACACGACCGGCGGCTACCTGACCCACGCCGCCTTCACCCACAAGTACGTCTTCGACCTGCACCCCGACACCGACGTCTACTGGTGCGGGGCCGACATCGGCTGGGTGACCGGCCACAGCTACATCGTCTACGGACCCCTCGCCAACGGTGCCACGTCGGTCATCTACGAGGGTTCGCCCGACACGCCCGGCAAGGACCGGCTGTGGGCGATCGCCGAGAAGTACGGCGTGACGATCCTCTATACGGCACCCACCGCCATCCGCACGTTCATGAAGTGGGGCACGGAGTTCCCCGAGTCCCATGACCTGTCGAAGCTGCGCGTCCTCGGCTCGGTCGGCGAGCCCATCAATCCCGAGGCGTGGGTCTGGTACTGGCAGCACATCGGCGGCGCGCGGTGTCCGGTCGTCGACACGTGGTGGCAGACCGAGACCGGCGGCATCATGATCTCGCCGCTGCCCGGCGTGACCACGCTCAAGCCGGGGTCTGCGACGTTCCCACTGCCCGGCATCGGCGCCGAGGTCGTCGACGAGCAGGGCAACAAGATCGAGCGCGGTGGTGGATACCTCACGCTCACCCGTCCGTGGCCCGGGATGCTGCGCGGCATCTACGGCGACCCCGAGCGCTACAAGCAGACCTACTGGTCGCGCTTCGAGGGCCGGTACTTCGCCGGCGACGGCTGCAAGATCGACGACGACGGCTACTTCTGGCTGCTCGGTCGTATCGACGACGTCATGAACATCTCCGGCCATCGCGTCTCGACCACGGAGGTGGAGTCGGCGCTCGTCGACGACCAGAACGTGGCCGAGGCTGCCGTCGTCGGTGCCAAGGACGAGACCACCGGCCAGGCGATTATCGCCTACGTGACGCTGCGCGGCAGCGTCGAGCCATCGGACGACCGCGGCGAGCAACTGCGCGAGCACGTGGCGAAGAAGATCGGCAAGTTCGGGCGTCCGAAGACGATCATCTTCACCGACGACTTGCCCAAGACCCGCAGCGGCAAGATCATGCGCCGGCTCCTCAAGGACGTGGCCGAAGGCCGCGACCTCGGCGACACCACCACCCTCGCGGATCCGGCCGTCGTCGACGAGATCAAGAAGCGGGCGCAGCAGTCGCCCCAGGAGGATTGACCGAGCTCCGGGCGCCCGCGGTTCCTCCGAACTGGACGTGGCGGGACGGCCCGGCCCCGCCGGGCCC
>JAFAUA010000167.1 GCA_019243595.1 Acidimicrobiia bacterium | reverse complement strand
TCGCAGCGCCCGCGTCGTCGCCAAGCACTGCCAGCAGGTGCTCGCCGGGATCGGCTTCACCACCGAGCATCCCTTCCACCGCTACCTGCGCCGCGTCCTCGTGCTGGACGGTCTGCTGGGCGACACCCGCACGCTGACGAAGCGGCTCGGGGAGGAGCTCCTCACCACCCGCCAGCTTCCGCCCCTCCTGCCGCTTTAGATTCGACGCACGAGCGAGCGGAGGTGCGCGTGCCACGAATCGAACCGATCCCGCTGGACGAGATGGCTCCCGAGCCGCGGCGCATCATTGAAGAGGGTGTCGCCAGCGGGATGTACGCCACGCCGATCCCGCTGCAGATCTTCGCCTACAAGACCCAGCAGATCCTGATGACCAACGCCGCCCGGTCCGTCTGGGGTAAAGAATCACTTCTCGGTGGCCGCATCCTCGAGCTCCTGCGCATCCGGAGCGCGCAGCTCGGCGAGTGCCAACCGTGCATGCAATCCCGAAAGCACGATTCGATCACCGACGAGGACGTCGCCTGCCTCCTGGCTCCCGGGCAGGGCGAGCTGACCGAGCAGGAGCGGCTGGCCGTGCAGTTCCTCGACCTGCTGTCGGCCGACCACCACGCCATCGACGACGAGGTCTACCGGGAGCTCGGCAAAGTGTTCACCGCCGCGCAGATCATCGAGCTCGGGTTCGCCTGCGCCAACTCGATGGGCCTCCACCGGTTCATCCACACGCTCGACGTCTATGGCAGCAGCGATCCCGTCATCGCCTTCAGCCCGGACCAGGTCGACAGCGTCAAGGAGGCCGCTTCGCCAGCGGATGTGTCGTGACGAGCAAGGTCCTCGTCACCGGTGCCACGGGCCTAGCCGGGGCCAA
Organism: Acidimicrobiia bacterium; assembly: GCA_019243595.1. Lineage (GTDB taxonomy): Bacteria > Actinomycetota > Acidimicrobiia > Acidimicrobiales > AC-14 > CADDZP01. The sequence continues at coordinate 4,346 of JAFAUA010000167.1, read as the reverse complement.
CATCTGCCGGCAGCTGATCGAACGAGGTGACGCGGTACGGGCCCTCGCCCGGCCCACCGCCGATACCGCGCCCCTTGTCGCCCTCGGTGTCGAGATCGCCGCCGGCGACATCACCGATGCGGCCGATGTCCGGCGGGCGGCCAAAGGTTGCGACGCCGCCATCCACTGTGCCGCGCTGCTGGGTGGCGCGAGCCAGAACATGGCGGACTTCGAGGCCGTCAACACGCGTGGCACCGCGCACCTGCTGGACGCGGCCGAAGCCGAAGGTCTCGGGCGGGTCGTTGCGTGCAGCACCGGCACGTTCTTCGATACGACCACCGGCCTGGATCGCGAAGATGCGCCGGTTTCGAGGGAACCCAGTTCCGATCCGTACACCCTCACCAAGATGGCGGCCTTCCAGGACGTCATGGCGCGGGCCGAACGGGGCATGGACGTCGTAAGCACGCATCCCGGTGCGATCTACGGTCCGTCTCCGGTCGTGAGCAACGCGCTGGCGATCACCAGCTTCAATCGGGTGCTGCTGTCGGCCCTTCGGAAGCGCATCGAGCGGTACCTGCGCTTCCCCGTGAGCTGGGTGTACGCCGACGACGTGGCGAACGGCTGCATCCTGGCGCTGGACCAGGGGGTGGCGGGGGAGCGGTACATGCTCGACGGGCAGCCCCACGATGTCGTGAGCATCGCCGAGGCGTGCAACCGCATCTGCGCGCTGGCGGGCGTCGAGCACCATGTGGTCGACGTCGCACCGTCGGACGACCCGGAATTGGCCGCAGTGTTCGGGCCGACGCTGGTCGCCATCGCCGAGAAGCGGGACCAGGAAACCGACGTGCGCCGGCCGCTCCAGGAGACGAAGACCTGGAAGCGGCTGGGCTACGACCCGATCAGCCTGGACGAAGGATTGCGCCGCACGACGGCGTGGCTGAAGGAGATCGGCAAGGTCTCCTAGCGCCGCAGCCGCTGGGCCCGCGCTCGGAGCTCGTCCTTCATCACTTTGCCGGTGGCGTTCAGTGGCAGCTCGTCGACGAGCTCGATGGCGCGGGGAACCTTGTAGTTGGCCATCTGGTCGCGGCACCAGGCAATGATTGAGTCGGGGTCCGCCGAGCTGCCGACGATGAACGCCATGCCGACCTCTCCGAGGCGGGCGTCGGGGATGCCGATCACCGCCGCCTGCTGCACGTCGGGGTGCCGCAACAGGGCGTTCTCGATCTCGGCCGGGTACACGTTGAAGCCCCCGACGATGAACATGTCCTCGATGCGGCCGACGATCCGCAGATAGCCCCGCTCGTCGAGCACGCCGAGGTCGCCGGTGCGCAGCCAGACGTCATCGGACAAGGCAGCCGCCGTCGCATCGGGATCGTCGAGGTAGCCGGCCATCACCGTCGGCCCGTGGACCACGACCTCTCCGGCCTCGCCGGTAGGTACCTCCTTACCGTCACTGTCGGCGATCCTCACCTCGAACCCGGGGCGGGGCCGGCCGACGGTGGTGGCGACCGTCTCGAAGTCGTCGTCTGGTGACGTCGACGTGGCGGTACCGGTCTCGGTGAGCCCGTATCCGGTGATGACGAGGGAGAACGGCAGCTCCTTGTTGATCCTGCGGATGAGCTCGACGGGAATGTCGGCCGCGCCTGTGACCGCGACGCGCAGGCTCGACAGGTCGTGTTTGTCGCGGTCGGCGTGGTCGAGGATCGAGAGGTACAGCGTCGGCGCTCCTGGAAGCACGGTGACCTGTTCCTCGGCGACGCGCTCCAGCACGCGGTCGACATCGAACACGGGCTGGGGGAGCATCGCCGCGCCGCTCGCCAGACAGGCGAGGATGCCGGCCTTCAGGCCGAACTGGTGGAAGTACGGGTTGACCATCAGGTACCGGTCGCCGGCGTCGAGGCCGGTCATACGCACCCAGTCAGTGGCGACGCGGAGGGTGCGCTCATGGGGCATCACCACACCCTTGGGAACGCCGGTGGTACCCGACGTGAACAGGATGTCGGCCGCATCGTCGGGTGCCACGGCCGCGGCGCGGCGGTCGAGTTCATCGAAATCGTCGGGCTTCGCCCGTGCGAGGAACTCCTTCCACGAATCGCTTCGCATGACGACTGTCGTCCCGAGGTCCGGCAACTCCTGACCTTCGAGCATGGCGACGTAGTCGGTGTCGAGGAAGCGGGACACCGTGACGAGCAGACGGGCCCGGCTGCGCCGCAGGACATCCGCCGCCTCGACGCCCTTCCACCGGGTGTTGATCGGGACCAGCGTAACGCCGGCCATCGACAGGCCCAGCAAGGCGATGACCCACTCGGCACTGTTGAAGGCCCAGATGGGGACCCGGTCGCCGGGCTCGATGCCGCTGGCGACCAGGGCGGCGCCAAAGCGCCGACCTTCAGCGACGAGGTCCGCGTAGGACAGCCGAGTGTCACCATCGACGATGGCGAGGCGGTCGCCGAACCGGTCGACCGCCAGCGCGGCCATCGCCGGGATGGTCCTGGCGTCGGGCATCACAGAGAGGCGAGGAACTCGCGGGTGCGCTTCATCGACGCCAGCCGGGCTTCTCGGTCCTCGCCGATGGGAACGACTCGTACCGAGACCTCGGTGGCGCCTGCGTCAACGAATGCCTGCAGGCGCTTCTCGACGGTCGACTCGGTGCCGGCAGCCAGGATGTCGCCGACCTGGCGGGCGTCACCGGTATCGAGCAGGCGCTGGTAGTTCGGCGACACCTCCGCCTCGGCGAGAACCCGGTTGGTGCGGTCGACGGCGGCGTCCACTTCGCTCTCGAGGCACACGCACACGGGGACGCCGGCGACGATCCGAGGTGCGGGTCGTCCCGCCGTTGCTGCGGCTTCGGTGATGCGCGGCGCCACATGCGTAGCGATCGCCCTCTCATCGGCCATCCAAAGGATTGTCCCGTCCGTGCGCTCGCCGGCCAGACGCAGCATGGCCGGTCCGAGTGCTGCCAGCAGGACGGGCGTCGGCGTCACGTCGGTGACATCGAGCGGGTTGTGGATGCGGAACAACTCGTTGTCGACATCGACCGTGCCGGGTCCGCCCAGCGCCTGGTCCAGTACGTCGAGATAGGACCGCATGGTGGCGACCGGCTTCTCGTATGGCAGCCCGAGCATCTCGTCGATGATCCAGTGGTGGGAGACGCCGAGACCGAGCGTGAGGCGCCCGGCGCACGCGGCCTGGGTCGCCAGCGCCTGCTGGGCCAGCGCAATCGGGTGGCGGGGCTGCACGGGCACGACCGCCGTACCGATCTCGATGCGGTTCGTGTCGACGCCGACCAGGGCGCAAGCCGTCAGCGCGTCGAACTCGTCGGGGATCTGCGGGATCCACACCGTCGCCAACCCGGCGTCCTCGGCCCAGCGGACGTCGGCGCGCATGCGTTCGATCTTGGTGGCGTAGCGGCCGCGCTCAGGTCCGACCATCAAGCCGATGCGCAATCCCGCCTCCAGATGTGAGAATGCCCTTCTCGCGATAGTGTAACGGCATTCTGGACCTCGACGCCGTCGACTTCTTCACCGACCGGGATCTGATCGCTGACCCGTACCCGTACTTTGACGCTTTGCGCGCGAGGTGCCCCGTGCACCGGGAGCCCCACAAGAACGTCGTGATGGTCACCGGCTACGACGAGGCCATGGCGGTGTACCACGACACGGAGACGTTTTCGTCGTGCACCGCTGTGACCGGGCCGTTTCCCGGTTTCCCCGTTCCGCTCGAGGGCGACGACGTCACCGACCTGATCGAGCAGTACCGCGACCAGCTGCCATTCAGCGACCAGCTACCGACGATGGACCCCCCGGTCCACACCGCCCATCGCGGCCTGCTCCTCCGGCTCATCACGCCGAAGCGCCTGAAGGAGAACGAGGCGTTCATGTGGCGCCTGGCCGACCACCAGATCGACGAGTTCCTGGCCGGTGGTCGGTGCGAGTTCATCGCCGACTACGCCAGTCCCTTCGCGCTGTTCGTGATCGCGGAGCTCCTCGGCGTCCCCGAGGAAGACCACGCCATGTTCCGCGAGGCGCTCGGCCCCGGCCAGAAGGGCAACCTTGGGAGCACCAAGGGCGAGTCGATGGAACACAAGCCCTTGGAGTTTCTCTACGAGCAGTTCACCGCCTACGTCGAAGACCGCCGAGCGAATCCTCGCGACGATGTCCTCACCGGCTTGGCCACGGCCACGTTCCCCGACGGGTCAACCCCTGAGGTGATCGACGTCGTTCGCGTGGCCGCCAACCTGTTCGCCGCCGGCCAGGAGACGACCGTCCGTCTGCTGGGCGCTGCGCTGCAGCTGATCGGTGAGCGCCCCGACCTCCAGCAGCTCCTCCGGGACGAGCCCGACCGCATCCCCAACTTCGTCGAAGAAG
>JAFAUA010000126.1 GCA_019243595.1 Acidimicrobiia bacterium | reverse complement strand
GCGCGTCGCCGCGCTCGAACTGCTGCTGCTTCCGCACGCGGCCACGCCCAAACTGAAAACCGCGACCACGACACAGAGAATCGCTCTCCGCATACCCACCTCTCCTTGATCCGCCAAGCGGTGGGACCATAGTGCGCCCGAACACCCGGATCGCGGCAAGGGTGGGTTCACCACTCCTCAGGGGCGGGCTAGCGCGCCTGCCGCACTTCGGCCCCGTAGTAAGGACGGCCCCTGTGAAGCCCGAGCTCGCTACGTCATCGCCGCGCTCGCCGTTTCGGCAACCGCTGCAACCCTGCTCCCCAATCGGCTGGATGGTCTCACGTCCTCGAGCTGGCACACAGCCGCGCCCCTTGCGTCCCGCGCTCAGGGCACTGCGGGCACGGCAACGCTCGTAGACGTGAAGGTGACAACGGCGGCTGACGATGGCGAGCCTGCGCAGCGGGACGCCCTGCGCTCACCCGGGCGCCGCGTGGCGGGCGCGAACTGCACCCCCGGAGGTGCCGGCACCAACGCCTACAACCTGTCGGGCAACAGGGTTTTGGGGGCGACGACGGTCCACCTCAATCCGTCGGGCGGTGTGGTCAGTGGTGCCGCGTCGGTCGTGCAGGCCGCGTTCAACGCCTGGAAGGCCGCCGACCCCAACGCTTCGACGATGACCGTGGCGTCCGACGGGACCGCGACAGCGCCGAGCGCCGACCACACCGACGAGATCATGTTCGAACCGATGGGGCGGCGGACGCTGGGCGTCACCTACACCTGGCACTGGAGCACCGGCGGCTACGAGAGCGACATTGCCTTCAACACCAACGTGCCGTGGTTCCAGGCGGCGAGCGAGGGCAGCGGTTGCTACGCCGTGAACGCCTACGACTTCCAGAGCGCCGCCACCCACGAGATCGGCCACATGTACGGACTCGATCACGTGCCCGCGCCGTACAACACCATGTACTACGCGATGACACGGGGCGAGACCTACAAGCGTTCGCCCGCCGCCGGCGATGCCCTCGGTCTCCGAGCCATCTACGGCTAGCGGCTACCGCGCCGCGTAGATCGCGGCCCGCCACCACGTGGCCAGCTTTAGGTGGCTGGCCAGGGCCGTGCCCGCGCCCAGCAGCCAGTCGAGGACGCGCTCGTTCGGGGTCCGGTCGGGGACCAGGACCACCAGCCCGCGGCGCGAGTGGTCCTGGGTGACGCGCCAACCCTCGGGCACCGGCTGGCCCAGGTTGCGCAGCGCGTCGACGACCTTGGGTCCCGCCCCGTGCTGGATGCCGATCTCGGTCGGCGGACCCGGGAACCACGTGCACAGCGGCACGTCGGGGCCGCGCCCCGAGAAGAGGCCGAAGGTTCCCGACCGGGGCGGCGGCTCCTCGTCCTCGTCGAGAGCGGGGCTCAGATTGATCCAGCCTTTGCGCGTCTCGACGAGCTGATCCATGCGCGCCAGGAGGGCGGCGCGGTCGTCGGGCTTGAAGTCGATGAACTCGGGTTCTTGCCCGCCTCGCGGCATCGAGGTTGAAGGCTAGAAGTCAACCGCCGGGTAGTAGTTCTCGGCGCCGATCTTCTTGACGTCTTCGATCCAGGAGCCGTCGTAGGCGTCGGTGTGGCCCTGGCGGATGGGATCTTCGAAATTCCAAGCCTGGCGCTTGTACGTCCAGTTGTCGGGCTGAAGGCGGTGGGCCTCGCGCCAGTGGGGGATCGCGGCGTCGTGGTGGCCGATTCGGTGGAGGTGCTGGCCGAGCTCGAAGTGGGCGGCGGCCCGGGCCTCGTCGTCGGTGCGGGCGTGGGAGCGGGCGACGACCTCGTCGGGTTCGAGGACGTAAGGGCTGGCGGCGCCGTGCTCCACCCAGTCGAGGAGCGCCGCCTTGTAGGCCTCGGGGTCGGTCTTGATCTTCTTGACCTCGGTCATCATCTCGGCGATGTCGGGTGGCAACGTCGAGACGTCGAGCTTCTCGAAGCTCTCCATCACCGGGTTGCGCCCCGGGAAGGCGGGCTCGGCCGGACGCACGATCATTTGGTCTTCGTCGATCCAGACGCCGTTGGGGACGTTGACCACACCAAAGAGCTCGTCGACGAGGTGGGTCTGGTCGAGCAGCGATGGGTGCTGGGCGTTGGCTCTGTCGACGAATTCCTTGGTCGCTTCGACGCCTCCGACGTCGAGGGCGACGGTGACGACTTCGAGGCCCTTGGGATGGAGTTCCTCACGCAGCTCCTGCCACACGGGCAGGTCGAAGCGGCAGCCTCACCACGACGCCCACGCGAGCAGCATCACCTTCTGGCCCTTGAGCGACGAGAGCCGGAACAGATCGCCGGTGCGCAGGTCGGGCAGCTCGAGCTCG
>JAFAUA010000045.1 GCA_019243595.1 Acidimicrobiia bacterium | reverse complement strand
TGGGCCGTCGCTCCCGGCCCGGGCGGCGAACGCCGTCTCGAGGCCGTACGCGCCCCGCTCCACCTTCAGGCCGCCGCCCTCGAGCATGTCGCACAGCAGCTCGGCTGCGAACCGCTCCTCGAAGAGCAGCTCGGGGTGCTCGTGGATGCGGTGCGACGCGTCGATCAGGGCGTCGGCATGACGGTCGACCTCGGCGATCAGCCGGTCCTTGGCCGCTTCCAGGTCCATTCGATGAGCGTAAGCCCTACACCACAACTGTGAGAGCGTCCGGCTCGACGCGCAGGGCGATGGTGCGCGCCGCGCCGCATGGCGCGCCGTCGAGGTACACGGGCCGCGGGCGCTCGAGCTGGATCTGGACGGCGGCCGCGCGCCGCTCGCTGATGCGGGGGTGGGGCAGGTACTCGCCGTGCCCGAGCCTCGCTCGCACCTTGAACCTGTCGGTGAGCGAGAGGTCGGCCTGGTACACGTCGAGTAGGCCGTCGTTTGGGTGGGCGCGCCGGCCGATCACCCACGGACCGACGAACTGGGCGTTCATGGCGGCGACGACGTGGCCCCAGGCGCGCGTGCGCGCCACCAGGTGGGCCACGAACACGTGCACGTCGCCGTCGAGCGTCGCTTCGCCGAGGTCGACGGGAAAGCGCACGGCGTCCGCCGAGCGCAGCCTCACCTCGTCGCCATCGCCGCCGAGCGTTCGGCACAGGTCGCCGCCGAGGAGCCCGAGCGCAGGGTACGGGCGCCCTTCCGCGCGCGCCTGTTCGATCACGGAGCGCGCCTCAGCATCGGAGTGCACGACCACCCCGTCGTCGGGCAACACACCCGGTTCACCCCACGGCGTGTTCTTGGCTATTGGCATCGCCTTGCCCCTAGGAACCCACGACCGAGGAGGCGGCGACGACGCCGCGGAAGATGCGGTCGGCGGCGTCGCGGGCGCTCTTGGCCGTCGCCGGCTCCGACGCCACGTCTCCGAGCTGGCGCAAGAGGTCGATGAGCTGTTTGACGTTGCGGACGAAGTCGCCGCCCGACATCTCCTCGTCGGCGATGACGTCGGCGAGCTCGTCGCCCGCGGCCCAGCTGTGGGCCAGGTCGGCGAAGCCGGGGTCGGGCCGCCGGGTCATCGGCAGGCCGGCGTCGTCCTCGGCCAGATTGAGCTCGTGGGCGATGCGGTCGAGGTCGGCCCAGCGCCGGCGCAGCTTGGCCGACGGGAACGATGCCGGCGGCGGGTCCCCCGGTCCGCGCATCTCGTAGGTGAACGTCGACGCCAGCGCGGCGACTGCGGGCGGGTCGAGGTCGTCGAGCAGTTCGGACCGCAGACTCTCGGCGACCAGCAGATCGGACTCGTGATAGATCCGCGCCAGCTGCTCGCCGGCCTCGGTCAGCGACCAGCCGTCGACGTAGCCCCACGCCTCGAGGACGCGCAGCACTCGGTCGAACTGGCGGGCCAGCGACTCGCTGCGGCTGCGTACCTGGCGCTCGAGCCGCCGCACCTCCTTCTCCATGCGCTCGGCCCGCTCGGCAGCGCGGAGGTGGGTGCGCAGGTCGGGGCAGTCGGCGACCGGGTGCTCTTCGGCGGCGTGCACCATCGCCGCCACCCGGTGGTCCCGGCGCGTCCGCGGACGTTCGTCGCGCGCGCTCGGTGGCCCGTCGGGCGTGCCCACGTTGCCCATGGCCTTGGCAACCTCGCGTTGGAACGCCGGGTTCCGCGGCATGTACGGCGTCGGCAGGTCGATGTGGCCGATCGTCCGGGGCCGGGCCGGGAAGTCGCGCGCCGAGAGAGTGAGGTAGCGGCGGTTGTCGGTCAGAGCGCCGAGGCGCACCTCTCCTCCGCTGCGTCGGGCGGTCGACAACACGACGACCCGTCCGGCCGACTTCCCGCCCGGCAACAGCAGGATGTCGCCGGGCTTGACCCGCTCGAGGGCCTCGGCGACCTGGGTGCGAACCGCGGCGGGCGCCGGCGCCGCGTCGTCGACGTCGCGCAGCAACCGCCGGTACTCGGCCACATCCCCGCGCTCGCAGTTCGCCTCCCGGCGGGCGACCCGGAGGGTCTGCTGGCTCTGCTCGAGCTTGGCCTCGAGGCGAACGACATCTCGGTCGGCGCCGTACTGGGCGAACGACAGGTTCAGCAGGTGGTGGGCGACGTCGGGTGTGTAGCGGCGCACCAGGTTGGCGGCCATGTTGTAGGTCGGCCGGAACGAGGACTTCAGCGCGTAGGTGCGCTTGGAGGCCAGCGCCGCCACCTGGTCGAAGGGCACGAAGGGCGACCAGAGCACGATGGCGTAGCCGATCTCGTCGATGCCGCGCCGACCGGCCCGGCCGGTGAGCTGCGTGTACTCCCCCGGCGTCAGGAACTCGTGGCGCTCGCCGGTGAACTTCGAGAGCTTCTCGACGACGACGCTCCGGGCCGGCATGTTGATGCCGAGGGCCAGCGTCTCGGTGGCGAACACAACCTTCACGAGCCCCGCCGCGAAGCACGCCTCGACGGCCTCCTTGAACGGCGGCACCATGCCGGCGTGGTGAGAGGCGACGCCCGCTTCCAGGCCCGCCAACCAGCGTCCGTAGCCGAGCACCGACAGGTCGTCGTCGGTCAGCGTCTCCACCTTGGCCTCGACGATCGTCCGGATCTGGGCCCGCTCCTCCTCGGTCGTCAGACGCACGCCGGCGTCGAGCAACTGGCGGGCCGCGTCGTCGCACGCCTGGCGGCTGAAGATGAAGTAAATGGCCGGCAGCATGCGCTCCCGCTCCAGGCGGTCGACGACGTCGACGCGCCGCGGCGTCGACAGGCGGCTGCGCGGCCGGCCGCGGTAGCGCGGCGAGCGGGCCGACGAGGCGTCGAGCCGGGCCGCCTCGGGGTTGGGCCGGTTGTCGATGAAGGTCGGCAACAGGTGCAGGTCCTCGGAGTCGCGATCGGCGACGAGGTACAGATGCTGGAGCTCGGTCGGACGGCGCTCCTCGATGACCGCCGTGGTGTCGCCCCGCACCGTCTCGATCCAGTCGGCGAACTCTTCGGCATTCGAGACGGTGGCCGACAGGCACACCAGGTCGACAGTCGGCGGCGCGTGGATGATCACCTCCTCCCAGACCGGCCCGCGGTAGGGATCCTGGAGGTAGTGGACCTCGTCGAGCACGACATACCGCAGCCCCTCGAGCGCCGGCGACCCGGCATAGATCATGTTGCGCAGGACTTCGGTGGTCATCACCACGACCGGCGCGTTCCCGTTGATCGAGTTGTCGCCCGTGAGCAGACCCACGTTGGCGGGCCCGTGGCGGCGCACCAGGTCCCCGAACTTCTGGTTGGACAGGGCCTTGATCGGCGTCGTGTAGAAGGCCTTGGCGCCGTCGTCGAGGGCCTTGGCCACCGCGTACTCGGCGACGACGGTCTTGCCCGACCCCGTCGGAGCGGCGACGAGCACCGAGTGTCCGGCGTCGAGGGCGTCGAGGGCACGCGCCTGGAAGGCATCGAGCTCGAACCCGTAGGTCTCCACGAACTCCTGGCGGAGCATGGCTACTTCTTCAGCAGGCGACCGATGAGGATCGACCCCTCATAAAAGATGTACATCGGAATCGCCATTGCGAAGAGGGAGTACGGGTCCTGGCTGGGCGTGATGACGGCGGCGACGGTGACGATGATGACGATCGCCGGGCGACGCCACTTGCGCAGCTTCTGGCTCGGTACGACACCGGCCAGCTCGAGGAACACCAAGAGGATCGGGAATTCGAAGGCCACGCCGAAGGCGACGATCATCAGCATGACCAGGCTGAGGTACGGGCCGGCCCGGTAGTAGGTGTCGAGGCTGTGGCCTCCGACGGCCTGCAGGAACTGCAGCGCGGGTCGCAGCGTGAGCAGGGCGACCGCGGCACCCATCATGAACAGAACGACTGACGCCACGATGAACGGGATGGCGTAGCGCTTCTCCTTGGGGTGCAGCCCCGGCGTGATGAACCGCCAGAACTGCCACAGCACCACCGGCGAGGCGAAGAACAGTCCGGCCCACGCCGCGATCTTCAGCCGGGTGGCGAACGCCTCGAGAGGGTCGGTGACGATGAGCTTGTTATGGCCGTGGCTGATGGCGTGGTACGGGCCGGAGAGGAAGGAAAGAATCGGGTTGTAGAGCAGGAAGGCGATGCCCGCGCCGATGGCGAGGGCGATGGCTGAGATGATCAGCCGGCGCCTGAGCTCGGTCAGGTGCTCGACGAGTGTCATCCGGCCCTTGCCGGACTCCCCTTCTTCGAGACCGGGATCGTCGGTGTCGAGAGCGATGACGAGCTCCTAGGAGTCGCCGTTGTTCGACGGCGGCGTCGCCCACTCGGGCGGCAGGTTCCCGGACGCGGCCGGCGCTGCAGCGGGAGTCGATGGCGCCGGGGGTTCCGCCGGCTTCGACTCCGCGAGCCCCCACTCGGCTGACGCCGCCGGAGGCGGTGGACTGGAGGGACTCGCCGTCCCGAGATCCTGAGGCGTGACGACGGGAGCCGGCTGGGCCGTCAGGGTCGGCGCCGTCGGCGCAGCGGCCGGGGGCGGCGGCTGCGGCTCGCCCTCCAGGTCGATGACGTCGCGGATCTCCGCCTGCATGGTCGCGGACCAGTGCCGGACCTCGGCGACGAAACGGCCGATCTGGCGGCCGGCTTCAGGGAGCCGCTTGGGGCCCAGGACGATCAGGGCGACGACCAAGATCACCAGGATCTCGGCCGGGCCCAACGAGCTCGGCATGGACCCGATTGTACGGGCCTACGGCCGGCGACGGAGTTCGTCGAGCGTGGCGCCCAGGGCCCGGACGTCGGTGGCCAGGCCGCGTACCGGCGGTCGCAGCTCGCCCAGGCGCATCAGACTGATGCGGAGGAGTTCGGCCCGGCGGACCGCGTTGCGAGCGGCCAGCGTGAGGGCGAGGGCGCCGGCCACGCCGACACCGGCGGGCACGAGCCAGATGGGCGACACGGGGCCACCGTACTGCCGGACGGCGCCGAGGCTTTGCCTCGGCGTACGAAATCAGGCCTGTTCGGTGTCGACGAGGGCCGACAGCCGGTCGAACCAGCGCTCGTCGGTCAGCAGGTCGTGAAAGTCGAGCAGGTCGTCGTGGGAGATCGCCGGGCCGGCGTGGGGCTCCCACAGCTCCGCCGGTAGCTGCCACACGGCCATCTTGACGCCCGACGACACCAGCAGCTCGACCACGTTGGGATCGGCGTGCTTGGCGACCGCCATCTCACACTCGGGGCACCGGAAGTTGTACGAGCCGCTGCGGTCGTTGGCGCACACGCGCACGGACACGTCCCCCACAGTGAGGTCCACATCCCCGCAGCTCGGGCAGCTGGCCCGAATCGTCGTCACGACCTTCCTCCTTGGCATTTCCTCGAATGTCAAGAGACTCTTCGGCGGGGACCCCCCGCACCTTGAGCGGTCGTCGACGCCTCAGGGTGGGGGCCAAACGGGCCGATATCCCGATCGTGGGCCAGGACCAGACCGAGCACCTTCAGGGCGTCCTCCGCGGCCTGGTCGCAGGCACCGATCCGGTACGCCTGCTGGAGCAGGCTCTGAAGGGCGCGGTGCAGGCTGCCCACGGCCGCCAGGGCCTCCTTGTGGGCCTGGTCGACGGCGTCAGCACACCCGTGGCGTCGACCGGACCCGTGCCGCGCGTCGTCGTCGACGCCGCCGATGCCGCGATCAGTAGCGGCCGGCTGGCTCGGCGCACGGAGCGTGAGACAAAACGCGGCGCCCTCGCCGAGTGCCTCCGGGTCGGCGACCGGGTCGTCGGTGCCCTCTCGATCGGCGGCGATCCCGCGACCCTCGATCCTGTCCAGCTTCCGCTGTTCGCGCACTGTGCGTCACTTGCACTCGCCCGGCGCCCGTCGACGGCGGCAACATCGGTCACCGAGGTGCTCGATGCGGTGGCCGGCGTCGCCAGCGACCTCGACGGGGCGAGCGTGCTCGTGCGGGTCTTCGACGCCGCCGAGCGTCTCTTCGGCGCCACCGCCGGCTTCTGCGCTGTCTTCGAAGGATCCGCTGTACGCATCCCCCACTTCCGCGGCCTCGACCGCGAAGGGCTCCGCGAGGCGAGTCGTCACCCGGAGTTCAAGGCGCTGCTCACCTCGCCCGGCCTGCGGATCGACCCCCCGACCCATCCGGCCGTCGCCCTGCTCTCCAACGGGGTCGAGACGGCGGTCGGGCTCCCCCTCCACGCCGACGGCCGGCGCCTGGGCCACCTCGTGCTGCTCCTCGGCGAGTCGCCGGACGCCGCCCTGCGGGCGATGCTGACCTCTTTCGCCACCCACGTCGCCCTTGCCCTGCGCTCGGCGCAGCTCTACCGCCGCGTGGGCGACAAGGAGGAGCAGCTGACCTCGGTCGTGCACTGCATGGCCAACCCGGTGCTGGTCGTCGACGACGCCGCCCGCTTCGTCCTGATCAACGGCGCGGCCGCCGAGCTGTTCTCGATCGCGGCCGCCTTCGAGCTCGGCCAGCCGGTGGCGGGCAAGCTCGGGCATCCCCTCCTCGAAGAGATGCTCATCGACCACAACCACGGCAGCACCACCGAGGTGGTGATCGGCGAGGTCGAGCCGCGCGTCTACAAGGCGTCCGCCCGTCCCGTGTTGTCCTCTGGCGGCCGCGTCCTCGGGCGCGTCCTTGTCCTCGACGACATCACCAAGGAGCGCGAGACCGACCAGGTGAAGTCCGACTTCGTCGCCGTCATCGGCCACGAGCTGCGCACGCCGCTCACGGTGATGAAGGGCTACCTCCGGACGCTCGTGCACCGGGGCGAGATGCTCGACCCACACGTGCGGGAGCTGGCGTTGAAGGCGATCGAGTCGAACGCCGACCGACTCCAGCGGCTGATCGAGGACGTGCTGTTTGTGTCGGCCGTCGAAACCGGGCGCACGACGCTCCACCTGGAGGACACCGACCTCGGAGCCCTCGTCGACGCGGTCGTGCAGGATCGGGTCAAGGTCAAGCGCCCGCGCAAGGACCTCACGTTGTCGATCGACACCGCCAAGGTCCAACAGGTCCTCAACCACCTCCTGGACAACGCCTTGAAGTACTCCGACGGCGAGGTCGTGGTCGAGATCCAGGACCGCGGCGAAGAGGTCGAGGTGGCGGTGGTCGACAACGGCCCGGGCATCTTCTCAGGGGACGTTCCCCGCCTCTTCGAGCGCTTCTTCCAGCTCGACGGAGCGTCGACCCGGGCTCACGGCGGCACGGGCATCGGCTTGTACGTCTCACGCCGGCTGGTCGAAGCCCACGGCGGCAAGATCTGGTGCGAGAGCCGGCTCGGCGTCGGCAGCCGCTTCGCCTTCACCCTCCCCCGCTGGCGGGAGCTCGAGACAACCGACGTCACGATTGACGAGCCAATCGCCACCGACGCCGCGATCGACGTCGGCACCGCCTCCTAACTCCTAAGGTCCGCGGGCGTGGCCCGCCTGCCGTCGATACTGCAGCCGCCGATCGCCTTCGCCCATCGGGGGGCCAGCGCCCACGAGCCGCCCAACACGCTGG
>JAFAUA010000307.1 GCA_019243595.1 Acidimicrobiia bacterium | reverse complement strand
GCAGCGGCGTGGAACCGGCGGTCGTCGGCACCAGTCAGGGTGTCGGTGAATCTGTCGGCCCGGCAGGTCGCCGGTGGGCAGATGCCCGCCCTTGTCAACGCCGCGCTCGAGGTGAACGGCCTGGACCCCGATCTCGTGTGCCTCGAGATCACCGAGAGCCTGCTCGTCGACGAGACCGAGGAGGTCGAGAGGGTTCTCCAGGAGCTGGCCGCCACCGGCGTACGCCTCGCCATCGACGACTTCGGCACCGGCTACAGCTCGCTGGCCTACCTCAAGAAGTTCCCCGTCGACGTGGTCAAGATCGACCAGTCGTTCGTCGCCGGAATCGAGCGCGAGGGCGACAGCCGGGCGATCGTCGAGGCCATCGTCGGTCTGGCCCAGAGCCTCGGTCTCCACACCGTGGGCGAAGGCGTGGAGACGCCAGCCCAACTCCGCGTGCTCCGCGACATGGGCTGTGAGTTCGCCCAGGGCTTCTACGTCGCCAAACCCGTGCCGCCGGAGGCCTTCGTCGACCTCATCGAGGGCACGGGCATCCGCTAGAGGAGGCCGTCCCAGACGTCGCGGTCGGCACCGCCGGGGTCATCGACGACGCGCGGCTCGAAGTCGAACAGCATCGTCGCCCGGCGCTTCTCGCTGTACGTAGGCCACTCGGGCAGGCCGTCGGCCGCGGGTAGCCCAGTGCGGGCGAATGCCACCCACGCGTCGTGCATGCGCGTGGCGAGCGTTCGCACGTCGTCGTTGATGGGGCCGACGAACATCTCGCCGCCCTTGTCGAGGCTCTCGAAGACGAACGGGATCTCGAGGGCATGGCAGGCACCGAGGCCGCCGCCGAAGACCGGTGTGCAGTAGTCGAAGCGGTACATGTAGACGTCGTTGCCGAGCGCCGACTGCCGCTCGGCCAGCCGGACCGCAGGAATGCGGAACACCAGGTCCGTGCCGATGTCGCTCCAGAGGTCGGCCGTGCTGGCCTCGGGCCGGGACGCCCGGTAACGGGCCACCACGTCGGCGGCCCGTGCGGGATCGCGCACCATCCCCGCCACGCGCTTGACCGCACCTGCGTCGTCGAGCTTGGCGATCGCCGGGTCCATCATCGTGAACAGGCGCCACTCGTCGCGTGTCGTGCCGATGAGCACGCGCACACCGGCGGCCTGGCCCTTGCCGATGGCGTCGATGGGCGGCTCGGGCAGCACGACGCCGTCAACGACGGGCGTGAACGCCAGCCCCCCGTCGAGGTTCTTCTCGACGATCTTGGCTTGTGCGTCGAGCAGGGCCTGCGCCGGCAGGTCACGCAGGCGTTCGACGGCGAGCGGACCGGGGTCGATGCCGAGCTCGAGAAGGAAGGCGTTGACGATTCGCTCGGCCTGGTCGACCGAGCGAGCGGAGTGGGCAGCGCCCGACTCGGGGATGGCCTTGACGAACAGACCCTTGGCCGCCGGAAGCCCGAGCAGCGTGCCGACGCTCATCGCCCCCGCGGACTCGCCGAAGGCGGTGACGTTGCCAGGATCGCCTCCGAAGGCGGCGATGTTGTCGCGCACCCACTCGAGCGCGGCCACTTGGTCGAGGATGCCGTTGTTCCCCTGACCGTCGATGTGCAGGAACCCGAAGGCGCCCAGCCGGTAGTTGATCGTCACCAGGACAACGTCGTTGCGGGCGAAGGTGCGGCCGTCGTACCACGGGGTCGCGCCGGTGCCGTAGAGGAAGGCGCCGCCGTGGATCCACACCATCACCGGCCGCCTGGCGTCGTCGAGGCCGGGTGTCCAGACGTTGAGCGTGAGGCAGTCTTCGTCCATCGGCCGCGGCGGGGCGCCGAACATCTGCTCCATGGCACCCATGTTCTGGGGCGCCATCGGCCCGAAGGCGGTGGCGTCGCGCACGTCGGTCCACGGCTCGGCCGGCTGGGGCGGCCGGAACCGCAGCTCGCCGACGGGCGGGGCCGCGTAGGGGATGCCCCGGAAGTCGAAGATGCCGTTCTTCTCTCGACCCTGTACAGCCCCAGCGGTCGTCTCAACGATGGTCATGGGGTGATGATGCTCCTTACTGAGTCGTGACGGCCACCTCGGCCTCGCCCTCGGGATCGACGTAGCGGTCACCGCTCACGTCGACGATGACGTCGCCGATGATCGTGCCCGTGAACGGGAACGGCGCCACATAGTCGTCGCTCACCGCGAGACCACTCCCGTCGCGCCCTACCGAAAGGCCGGCGCCGGCGAGGGCAAAGCGGTTCGGCGTGAAGCGAGAGATCTCGCCACTGCCGACCTCCTCGCCGTCGACCAGCAGTACACCCCGGCCCTGGTGCTCTGCGGTCTTCTCATAGTGAAAGGCGACGATGTGACGACCCGGCAGCAGCGGCGTGCGCGCCTGCACGCGGTGGCGCTCGAGGTTGAGCAGGTTGTGCTCGTAGGTGAGGTGGCCGTCGATCACGTACAGCACCCACCCGCCGAGCAACGAGCCCTGGGAGATGATCACGCCCTCGGTACCGCCGTCGGGCACGATGACGTCGGCCGTCACCGTGTGGTCGCGATTGCGCACGTTCACGGCCACCGCCTCGGGCACCGGGGCCGCCCCCTGTGGGTAGCGATAGCGCTGGCGGTCGTACCGGATGGGAGGGTGGGGAACGACGAAGTCCGACAGCGGACGGTTGTCGAGCGGGAGCACGTTGTTGCGCTCGGCCTCCTGCCACCACAGTTCGTCCATCTGAGCCACCCGCTCCGGCTCGCGCTCGGCGAGATCCTCGGTCTCGGCCGGGTCGGTGGCGACGTGATACAGCTCCCACGGGACCTTGTCGAGGCCCGGCTGGTCGAACTGGATCGGGTGGTAGACGACGGCCTTCCAGCCGTCGTGGTACACGGCCCGGCACCCGAACATCTCGAAGTACTGGGTGTCGCGGTGTTCGGGTGCGGCGGCGTCGTCGAGCGCGGCGCTGAACGACACACCGTTGACGTCGCCGGGCGCTTCGACGCCGACGAGGTCGAGCAGGGTCGGCATGATGTCGACGGCGTGGGTGTATTGCCGTCGCAGCTCACCGCGCGCCGCCATGCCACGCGGCCAGTGGACGATCAGCGGGTCGGCCACGCCGCCTTCGTGCACCTCGCGCTTCCACCGTCGGAACGGCGTGTTGCCGGCGACCGTCCAGCCCCACGGATAGTTGTTGTGGCAGCGGGGCCCGCCGAGGTCGTCGATGCGTGCGAGGGCGTCCTCGACGGTGTGGGGCACGAAGTTCCACACCCGGTTGTCGTTGGTGGATCCGACGGGTCCGCCCTCGGAGCTGGCGCCGTTGTCGGACAGGACGACGATCACCGTGTTGTCGAGCTCGCCGCTCTCGGCGAGGAAGTCGACGAAGCGCCCGAAGTGGTGATCGGTGTGGGCGAGGAACGAGGCGAAGCACTCCATGTAGCGGGCGTAGAGCCGGCGCTCGTCGTCGGAGAGGTCGGTCCACGCCTTCACCCAGTCGGGACGCTCCGACAGCCGCGTGCCTTCGGGGATCACGCCCGACGCCAGCTGGCGGGCGAACGTGGCGTCCCGCCACGCGTCCCAACCCTCGTCGAAGCGGCCGCGGAAGCGGGCGACCCAGTCGGGCGGCGACTGGTGCGGCGCGTGGCAGGCGCCGAAGCAGAGGTACATGAAGAACGGCTTGTCGGCGTCGACGGCGCGCAGGTTGCGGACCATGCCCTGGGCCTGATCGATGAGGTCCTCGGTGAGGTGGTAGCCCTCCTGCCACGACTTCGGCGGGTCGATCTGGTGGTTGTCGCACACCAGCGCCGGCGCGAACTGGTGGGTCTCGCCACCGAAGAAGCCGTAGAAGCGCTCGAAGCCGCGCCCCAGCGGCCACGTGGCGCGGGACCCTGCTTCGTGGGCCTCCTCTTCGGGCGTGAGATGCCACTTGCCGACGGCATAGGTCGCCCATCCGGCGTCGCGCAGGATCTCGGGCAGGAAGCGGGTCGACGGCGGGAAGCGACCGTTGTAGCCCGGGAAGCCGGTTGCCAGCTCGGTTATGCGACCGAAGCCGACGTTGTGGTGGTTGCGACCGGTCAGCAAACAGGCGCGCGTTGGCGAGCACAGCGACGTCGTGTGGAAGTTGGTGAAGCGCACGCCCTGCTCCGCCAACCCATCGAACACCGGCGTCTCCAGGTCGGAGCCGAAGCAACCCAGCTGGGCGAAGCCGACATCGTCGAGCACGACGACGAGCACGTTCGGCGCATCGGCGGGCGGCATGACATCGGGCGGCCACCACGGCTCCGAGTCGAAGTGGTACCTCCCGATAACGCCTTTGAAGTCCCCATCCATGAGGCGGGACGCTACGCCAGGGCCACCAGGTCGAGGAGGTCGTCGCTCCACCAGTCGACGTCGCCGTCGGGCATGAGGAGCACGCGATCGGGGCGCAGCTCTTCCACGAATCCGGGGTCGTGGCTCACCAGCACCATCGAGCCGGGCCACGAGCTCAGGGCCTGACCGACGGCGTTCCGCGACGGCGGGTCGAGGTTGTTGGTGGGCTCGTCGAGCAGCAGCAGGTTGTGCTTGCCGGCGACCAGCTGGGCGAGGGCGAGTTTGGTCTTCTCGCCGCCCGACAGTGTGCCTGCGTCCTGGAAGGCGATCTCGCCGTGCAGGCCGAACATGCCGAGCAGCGTCCGCAGCTGCTGCGCTGACGCCGAGGAGCTCTCCAGCATGTGGTCGAGCACCGGCGTGCCGGACCTGATGCCTTCGTGCTCCTGGGCGTAGTACCCAGCGGACACATTGACGCCGAATTGAATGTCCCCACTGTCGGCCTCGGACTGGCCGGCGAGGATCCGCAGCAGGCTGGTCTTCCCGGCGCCGTTGAGTCCGAGCACGAGCAGGCGCTCGCCGCGCTCCACGGCAAAGTCCACGCCGGCGAACACCTGGCTGTCGCCGTAGGACTTGGTCAGACCCTCGACGTTGATCGTCACGCGGCCGCTGTGGGGCGGAAGGGGGAACCGCACGTGCTGGCGCTTCTCCTTGGAACCGCCGCTCACCGCTTCGGCCTGCAGTCGGCGGGCCCGCGACTCCAGGGCGTGCGCAGTGCGGGCGCGCTTGGCGGTCTGGCCGCGCATCTTGTCGGCGAGCGTGTGCAGTCTGCGGATTTCGGCCTGCTGGCGCTCCGCCAGTCGGGAACGGCGGGCCTCGTCGAGGGCGCGCGCCGTGCGGTACTGCGTGTAGGTGCCCTTGTACTGAACGAGCTCCCCCTCGTCGAGATGCAACACCCGTGTCAGCGCCTTGTCGAGGAGGGCGACGTCGTGGCTCACGACGAGCAGCGCCCCGCGGTACGACGCCAGGAATCCCATGAGCCAGGCCTTGGCGTCGTTGTCGAGGTGGTTGGTCGGCTCGTCGAGGAGAAGCACGTCGCTCCCCCCGAAGAGGATGCGCGCCAACTCGACCCGGCGACGCTCGCCACCCGACAGCACCGACAGTGGAAGATCGAGGCGGTCGGCGGCCAGCCCGAGGCCGGCGACCAGCCGGCGGGCCTCCGACTCCGCCGCGTAGCCACCGGCCAGGGTGAAGGCGTCCTCGGCCTTGCTGAAGCGGGCCACGTTGGCGGCCGACGGATCCTCGTCAACGGTGAGGCGCAGCTTCTCGAGGCGGACGATCGCCTCGTCGAGACCGCGGCCGCCGAGCACGTGCTCCAAGGCGCGGGAGGCGTTGGCGTCGTCGAGGCCGCGAGGTTCCTGGGGCAGCCAGCCCAATCGACCCCGGCAGACGACCGATCCCTCGAGCGGCGCCGCCTCGCCGGCGAGCACGCGCAGCAGACTTGTCTTCCCGGCACCGTTGCGTCCCACGAGGGCGACCTTGTCGCCGGCGCGCACGTCGAAGGACGCACCCTGCAAGGTGATGCGCCCGCCGACCTCCACGGCGACGTTGCGTGCGATGAGCACGGGTCCATCTTCGCAGGTAGAGGAGAATGATCCTTTGGTGAACGAGGAAGTCAGGGCCGCGCTGGCCGCGCTCGTGCAGTCGGAGGGCGACGCCTTCTACGGCGACGCGGCGCGCGTCGAGGCACAGCTCGGCGAGCGCGTCGGCGACCACCCGAGCGAGATCGCCGCGCTCGTCACCGCTGTCCGGGCGGGCGTCGTCACCGAGCTGCTCGACGTGAAGCCCGGACTGCGGGAGATCGCCGTCGGCCACCTCGCCGGCCGCATGGTCCGCATCTTCGGCGCCGACCCCGACGCCGCCCACTGGGCCGTCGAGTCCTGGGCCCAGGCCCTCGGCGCCGCGCAACCAGCACCAGCACCAGCACCGGCGCCTCCACCTCCCGTTCCGGCGGTGGATAACCCCCCCACAGGGCGTTATCCACCGCCAGAACGGAAGGGCCGGTTCTCGATTCCGTGGCCGTGGGTGGCGTTTGGCGGCGCCGCTGTGCTCGGGCTCATCGCCCTCGTGGTGCTGGTCAAGCTGATCACCGGGTTGACGGGCAGTGACAGCGGCGGCGGCGGCGAGGCCCCGTCGCCATCGACGACGATCGCGTCTCGGTCGACGACGCCGACGACACAGGCGGCGCCGCTCACGGTGCCACCCGGTCTCAACCTCGGCACGGGCGACGTCCAGATCACACTGGTGTGGGCCGACGGCAACGACCTCGACCTGCACGTGATCGACCCGTCGGGCACCGAGATCTACTTCTCCAATCCCAAATCCCCCACCGGCGGCACCCTCGACCACGACGACACCGCCGGGTGCGCAACGACCGGCACGCACGTCGAGAACGTCTTCTGGCCGACGGGCGGCGCTCCCCCGGGCCGCTATCGCGTGTTCGTCAAGAACTACAGCTCGTGCGGCGCGCCGTCCCGGTACTCGCTGAACGCCACGGCTAAGACCAACGTCGCGATCTCCAGCAGCGGCACCGTCGGCGCACACGAGGGCGACCAGACGCCCGTCTCCGAGTTCAGCGTCTCCTAGCTTCAGCGCTCATGGACCGGGTGCCCCACGTCGTCTTCCTGTGCACGGGCAACGCGGCGCGGTCGGTGATGGCGGGGGCCATGCTCGCGGCACAGGCCGAGGGCCTGAAGATCACCACCGCCGGCACCCACGTCATCGAGGGCCAGCCGATCAGCTGGCGCACGCGCGACGCCATGGCCGAGGTCGGCGTCGCCGCCGTCGGCCACCGCAGCCGTCAGATAAGCCAGCACGACCTCAATGCCGACCTCATCGTCGCCCTGGCCCGCGAGCACGTGCAGTGGATCCGCCGCCAGCACCCCGAAGCCGCCGCCCGCACGGCGACGCTGCGCCGCCTCTGTCGAGACCTGCCGAATGAACCCGGCCCGCTGCCCACACGCATCGCCACCCTCGACCTCGAGCACGTCGAGCTCGAGCAGTGGGAGGACGTCGACGATCCGGCGGGCGGCGACATCGACACGTTCGTCGCCTGCGCCCGCGACGTCCTCCACCTCGTCAACGAGCTGGCGCCGCGCCTCGACATCAGGTGAGACGAGTCGCAGTCGCCACGATCGTGATGGGGCTGGTCGCCGCCGCCTGTTCGTCGTCGTCGAAGCCGACCAAGCCCGCGACGACGGCGTCGTCGACAACAGCGAGCTCGACGGCAACCACGTCGGCGTCAGCATCGGGAACGTGGGCTGCCTATCACCACGACGCGGCCCGCACCGGCGTGGCCGACGACCAGACGCCGATCGGCCAGGTGCACAAGGCGTGGGATTCGGCGACGCTCGACGGCGACGTCTACGCGGAGCCGCTCGTCGTCGCTGGCCATGTCATCGCTGCCACCGAAGCCAACTCCGTCTACGCCCTCGACGCCGGGACCGGTGCCCAGGTGTGGCGAGCCCAGCTCGGCCCTCCCGTCAACGGCGACAGCCTGCCGTGCGGCAACATCAACCCCTCGGGCATCACCGGTACGCCGATCGCCGACGTGACGGGGAACAGCTTGTACGTCGTCGCCTTCCTCGCCGCCGGCACGCACCACGAGCTGTACGCCCTCGACCTCGGGAACGGCGCCGTGAAGTGGCACCGGCCGGTCGACGCGGCGGGGCTGGCCGGTCGCGTCGAGCAGCAGCGAGGAGCGCTCGCGATTGACGCGGGCCGCGTCTACATCCCATACGGCGGTCTGCTCGGTGACTGCGGCTCGTACAAGGGCGCCGTCGTGTCCTCGGCCGTCGACGGACAGGGCGACCTGACCAACTACGTCGTGCCGACGACGCGCGAGGCAGCCATCTGGCATCCGGGTGGACCGGTCGTCGCACCCACCGGGGACCTGTTCGTGTCGACCGGCAACAGCGAGTCCCGGGGCACGTTCGACTACGGGAACACCGTCGTTCGCCTCAACGCCCAACTGCAGGCGATGGACTACTTCGCCCCCACGAACTGGCTCCGTCTCAACGCGAGTGACACCGATCTGGGATCGATCGGCCCCGTGCTCGTCGGCACCAACCGCGTACTCGCCTCGGGGAAGGAGGGCGTCGCCTATCTCCTCGACCGCGGCCACCTGGGCAACATCGGCTCCGGCCTGACGTCGATCCAGGCGTGCGGCGGCGGCGCCTTCGGGACCGCAGCGGTGCTGGGCGCGCGTGTGTTCCTGCCCTGCACCGACGGCCTCGTCGCCCTCGGCACCGACAACGACCGGCTCACCGTTGGTTGGAAAGCTCCCGGCCGCGCCGGACCTCCGATACTGGCGGGCAGCGTCGTCTGGGTCCTGTTCGGCAATGGCCGGCTGAGTGCGCTCGATCCCCAGGGCGGCCGCGAGCTGTTCGGCGCCCAGGTCGGCGAGCCGGCGTCCCGGTTCGTCTCGATGGCCGCCGCCGCCGGCCGGCTGTTCGTCGCCCCGACCAACAAAGTGACGGCGTTCGCACTGCGCTGACAGACTGCGCCTCATGGCTCAGGGAAAAACAGAGATCAAGATCGCTCGCAAGCCTGACGAGGTGTGGGGAGTAGTCGGCGACTTCGGCGCCCTCGACAAGTGGCTGCCGGGTGTTGAGACGTGCCGCCTGGAAGGCGATGACCGCCACCTGGCGATGATGGGGATGGAGATCACCGAGACCCTCATCCGCAAGGACGACGACGCTCGCGCCATCACCTACGGCATCACTGCGGGTGTTCCCGTCGAGCACCACGAGGCGACGATCACCGTGAACCCCGACGGCGACGGGTCCAGCGTGACCTGGGACGTCGACGTCGACGACGCCATGACCGAGATGATGGTCGGGATCTACACGCAGGGCCTGGAAGCCCTGAAGGCGCACCTGGAGAGCTGACGCGCACGCACCTCGGTGGTGGCTCCACCACCGAGGTGGTCGTGGAAGCCGGGTTCCCGGGCAACACGCATAGCGGAGACTGGGGGCAATCGGAGAACGGGGTACAGCTGGGGCCGCCGTTCGGCTGTGGGCGCGCTCGGAGCTGGCACGGCGCTGGCAGGCACTGGTCGCCCTCGGCGTGATCGCAGGCCTCGCCGCCGGCCTGGCCTTGGACCGCGCCGCGCGCGTGCGTCGCGCCGAAGTGCTGCGCACCGAGTAGGGCTCGGCAAACTTTTTAGCTGACGCCGTGGGGCACGGGCAGCGTGGTCGGGGGCGGCGGTGGGGGGATGGCGGTGGCGATTGCATCCGCAAAAGCAGTCATCCCACTCTCGTTGAGGTGGGTGTGGTCGCCCTCGAACCAGTCGTCGTGGGGCGCGCTGAAGCCGAACCAGTCGACGAGCTTCACGCCCGGGTGGCGGGCGGCCGCGTCGGCGAGGGTCTGGTTGACCTCGGCCTGCCAGTCGCGGGCGACCCGCACATTGACCAGCAGGATGTTCGGGACGCCCGCCAGCTGATCCAACAGGGCGTCGACCTCCGACGGGCGGATCGGACCGTTGTCGCCGAGGTGGACGACCACGGCGCGGCCCAGGACGCCGCGGTCGTGGTAGCTCTTGGCGACCTGGATGCCCTCGTCGAACTGGCGACCGATGTGGGCGTCGATGAAGCCACCGGCACCAAGCCGGGCCTGCAGCGCCGGGGCGGCGCCGACCATCACCGAGTCGCCGATGGCGAGCACGTCGATCGGCGGTGGCTGAGGCGGCGCGGCCGGCGCGGCCGCGGCGGCGACGGTCGTCGGCGTCGGAGGCACGGTCGCCGCCGCGGCGGCCGGGTCAGCCTGATGGGCGAGTACCTGCTGGCCGACCCGCAGGCTGTGGGCGATGGGATCGGTCGACGGGATGCGCACCAGCAGCACGACCGCGGTGCCCACAGCCGCGACGATTGCGACGGCGCGCAGGCGGCGCGTCCGCAGAGAAGGCAGCGCACGTGGCCGTGAGGCGTGCATGAACCGCTTCTCGACGACCCCGTAGGACAGGGCGCCCAGGATCACGGCGCTCGTGATCGTCACCACACCGGCCGCCAGGCGCGACGACCAGTGCAGCGTGAGCACCACCAACGGCCAGTGCCACAGGTAGATGCCGTAGGAGCGACGCCCGAGCCAACGCGGAAGCCGGTGGGCGAGCGACGTCGTCAGCCAACCAGGTCGCAGCGCGACAGCGATGATCGTGCCCGTGGCCAGCTGCGTGAGAAGGAACCCCGCCGGATACAGCAGCCGCGACGTCTGGTTGGCGAAGCCCATGAGGGCGACGAACACGATGACGGCGACGGGACCGGCGATCTGCGACGCCGTCGTCCGGAACCTCGGGCCGATGGCGTCGCCGTGGCGCGACAGCAGCACGGCGACGAGGCACCCGGCGAGGAGGGCGCCGACCCGCGTGTCGGTGCCGAAGTACGCCCGCGACGGATCCGGGCTCTGGTAGAGCAGCGCCATGAGCGTGGCCGAGCCGGCGATGCCCGCGACGAGGGCGCCGACCGCGACCTTGATTCGCCGGCGGGCGAGCCACCCGACGAGGAACGGGCAGAGCAAGTAGAACTGCAGCTCGATCGCGATCGACCACAGGTGGCGGACGTAGGACGGGTTGCCGATGTGGGCGAAGTACGAGGTGCCGTCGGCGATCAGCCGCCAGTTGGTGAGACCGCCCAGCGACGACAGCACGTCGAGCGGCAGCCGGTGAGCATTGGCGGCGTCGAGCACCGGGACGAAGACGACCAGCGCCGCGAGCAGCGCGACCAGCGCCGGGTAGATCCGCCGCACCCGACGCCCGCCGTAGGACAGGCGAGCGATCCGGCCGGTGCGGCGGTGTTCATCGAGCAGCAGACCCGTGAGCAGGTAGCCCGAAAGCACGAAGAACGCTTCGACGCCGAGGAACCCGCCCCGTACGGTGCCGGGCGCGGCGTGGTACAGCAGCACGGCGACGAGAGCGACGCCGCGCAGCCCGTCAATGGGCCCGACCCTGCTCCGCTCTCTCGCCGGCCCGTCTGCCGCCACTGCAGTCGGCCGCCGCACGTCCTCCAAAAGAATGGCTGAATGTTACGGGTCGCTGAGCGCTAGGTCGACAGCTTCATCGGCGTCGAGTGCCTGCCCCTCCACCCATCGTTCCTCGAAGGTGGTGTCGCCGAGCGCGGCACGCACCGACCCGACGAGCTCGTCGACCGAGGCGCGCATGACAGCCGGCACCGGCGTGGCCGCCGCCAGGCGGAAGGCGTCGGACGCGCCGAGCAGCACCGCGGCCCGATTGGCATCGCCGTCGTCGAGCGCCACGGCGGCCAGGTCCTCGAGGCAGTCGCTCAGCCGCGGCCGGCGGGCCAGCTTCGGGCACAGGGCGATCGCCTCGCGAAGGCGCTCGCGCGCCTCGTCGAGGTTGCCCTCGCTGCGCGCCAATGCGCCCAGACTGTGCACCGGCCACCACAGCACCGTGCGCCAGCCCGAGGCCTGGGCGAGCGCCAGGCTCTCCTCGAGCAGGGCGCGGGCCTCGGGCAGCTTGCCCTCGAGGCGCGCCACCTCACCGAGGCTGTGCAGCGTCGCCGACCGTTGCCCCTCGTCGCCCACGCGCGCCGCCACCTCGAGCGCCTCCTCGAGCATCGTGCGGGCCCGCCCGAGGTCGCCTTGCATGGCGGCCGCCCAGCCCGTGAGGTTGAGGATGCGCGCCACGGCGGCGTCGTCGCCCAATGAACGCCACGCGGCGAGGGCGGCGGTCAGATAGGTGCGCGCCATCTCGTAGTCGTGACGGGCATGGGCCATGTCGCCGAGGGTCGTGTAGGCGCGGGCCTCGGCGTCGCGCGCGGCCAACGCCTTCCAAATGGCGAGCGCTTCACTGAACATGGCCGCCGCCGTGTCACCGTCGCCCTCGGCGCGCGCCACACCCGCGAGCACGGTGAGGTGCTCGGCGATCCCCTGCCGGTTGCCGAGCTCCTTGTCGATCCGCAGGCCTTCCTCGGCGAGGGTGCGGGCGCCGGCCAGATCGCCGTCCTCAAACACGACCAGGGCCAGGGCCTGGGTGATGGTGGCGCTCACCCGCTTGTCGCCGAGGCGGCGGGCGAGCGGGAGCGCCTCTTCATAGAGGGTGCGCGCCGTCTGGAAGTCGCGTTGCAGGGCGGCGAGCAGCCCGAGGTTGCGGAGGCACACGGCGACGCCGCGCTCGTCGTTGATCGCCCGCCGCATCTCGAGGGCATCGCGGAGCAGCGCCCGCGACGAGTCGTACTCGAAGCGAGCCATGGCGAGGGTGCCGAGGAAATTCAGGGCGTGGGCCGCGCCGGCCGTGCTGCCGAGCTGCTGCCACAGCCCCAGGCTCTGCTCGAGGAGCGGCCCGGCGGCTGCCAGGTCACCCTGCTCGATCGCCAGTCCGCCGGCGGCGGCGAGCGCCTTGGCGCGCACCGCGGCCGTCGCCACGTCGCTCTCGACCTCGAGGCCCTTGGCGATCCACGTGCGCCCCTCACGCCACGGCCCGCGCACGAGCCAGAAGCGCCAGAGGTTCCCGGCCATCTCCAACAGGAGTCCGCTGCCGGCGCCTCCCGAGCCGGCCCAATCGAGGGCGGCGCGCACGTTGTCGTAGTCGAGGGCGAGGCGCGCCAGCCACGCCGCCTGTTCGGGCCCGATGAGCTCGCTCTCGCAGCGACGGACCATCTCGGCGAAGAACTCGAGGTGGCGACGCCGGCACTCGACCACCTCGCCGGCGTCGACGAGCTTCTCCTGGGCGTACTGGCGGATGCTGCCGAGCAGCCGGTAGCGGGCGGCGCCGTCCTGCTCCTTGACGACGACCAGGTTCCGGGCCACCAGGTGGTCGAGGAGGTCGAGCACGTCGAGGGCGTCGAGGCCGTCGCCGGCGGTGACCGCCTCGGCCGCTTCCAGCGTCCATCCGCCGCTGAAGACGGCGAGCCGGCGCAGCAGCGTGCGCTCGTCCTTGCTCAGCAGCTCGTGGCTCCAGTCGACGGCGGCGCGCAGTGTCTGCTGGCGGGGCACGGCCGTGCGGTCGCCGCCGGTGAGCAGCCGGAACTGGTCACCGAGGCGGTCGAGGATCTGGGCCGGCGTCAGCACGTTGACGCGCGCCGCGGCCAGCTCGATGGCGAGGGGGATGCCGTCGAGGCGGCGGCAGATGTCGGCGACGGTGTCGCGGTTGTCGTCGGTCAACGCAAAGGCGCGGTTGCGCAGGCGGGCCCGGTCGGTGAACAGCTCGACACCCTCGGCCGGCGCCATGGGCGGCACGCGCAGCACCACCTCGCCGGGCAGCCCCAGGGCCTCCTGGCTGGTGGCGAGCACCTGCACGCCCCGGCACGCCTGGAGCAGCAAGTCGGTGAGCTCGGCCATCCCGGTGAGGACGTGCTCGCAGTTGTCGAGGACCAAGAGCAACCGCTTGGGCGCCAGCGCCTCGGTGAGCGTCGACTCCAGGTGGCGGCCGGACTCCTCGCGCACGCCCAACGTCGTGGTCAGCACGTGCGGCAGCTGCGTCTCTTCGGACACGCTCGCCAGGTCGATCAACCAGGCGCCGTCGGGGAAGCGGTCGACCACCTCGGCCGCGACCTGCAGGGCGAGCCGCGTCTTGCCCGAGCCGCCGCTGCCCGAGAACGTCACCAGCCGCCGCCCGCCGACGAGCTGCCCGGCCGCCTCCCGCAACTCGCTCTCCCGGCCGACGAACCTCGTCACCTGCTTGGGCAGGTTGCCGGGCACGGCGTCGAGGCGCAGGCGCGGGAACTCGCGCTCGAGCCCGGGGTGGACGACCTGGGTCAGCGCCACCGGCTCGTCGAGGTCCTTGAGGCGGTGACGGCCGAGGTCGACGAACGACGTGTCGTCGGTGCCGAGCTCGGGCTCGGCAATCACACGGGTGACCTCGGACACGAGCACCTGCCCGCCATGGGCCGCCGAGCAGATCCGGGCCGCGGCGTGCACGGCGACGCCGACGTAGTCGCCGTCGACGACCTCGGCCTCCCCGGTGTGCAGACCCATGCGCACGCGCACCTCGCAGTCGTCGGGCCAGTCGTAGCCGGCGAGTGCCAGCTGGGCGGAGGTCGCACCCGCGATGGCCGCCGATGCCTGCTCGAAGACGACGAACAAGGCGTCGCCGCGCGTGCCGACTTCCCGGCCGCCGTTGCGGCCGAAGGCGGCGCGCATGAGCTCGTAGTGGGCGGCGAGCAGCGCCGGATAGCGGTCGCCGAGGCGCTGCAGGAGGTGCGTCGACCCTTCAAGGTCGGTGAAAAGGAACGTCAGTGTCCCCGTCGGCAACCCCCCACCCGCCATGGGGAAAGGGTACTAACCGCCTACGACAGGATTAAGCGGTGAGGGCGGCCGGTTGGCGGACGGTCATTCCCGCCTCGGCCAGCGCCTCCTCGACGAAGCGGCCGACGTCGGAGGCGAAGAAGAACCCGACGTGGCCGCCGGGGTACCAGGCGATCTTCGGCCGGTCCCAGTGCTCCCACAGCCGGAGCGCCTGCTTGGACGTTGACATGCGGTCGCCGACGCCGGCAAACAGGAAGCGGCGGTCGCGCGCCGGCTTGGGTTCGAGCACGAGCGGCGAGACAACGCGGTGCACGTCGACCGCCTTCGGACCGAGGGCGCCGGACTCGAGGGCCTTTCGTCGGACCTTGACGGGGCTGTGGCGCCGGTAGAGGTCGACGAGGTCGGTGGCGGGGATGCCCGAGATCACGCACGCCAGGTCGTCCTCGAGTGAGGCCGTCAGGGCGACCGTGTAGCCCCCGAGCGAGAGGCCGTACAGGCCGACGACGGCGTCGGGCTCGTGAAAGCGGATCCACCTGATCGCCGAGCGGATGTCCCAGGCCGCCTGGGCGAAGCCGTGCACGGAGTCGATCAGGTCGATGCTCATGAAGCCTTCACCAGCGTTGGCGCCCGGTTTCTGGCGCGGGCCGTGCAGAGGCAGAACGGGGAGCAGCAGATTCAGACCCAACTCCCGCGCCAGATGGCGAGCGCGGAAGGCACGCATATCCATCATCGGCGAACCCATGCCGAAACCGTGCACGCACACGAGCCACGGACGCCCCGGTTCGCGGGTTCGGACAACCCACGCGTGCGCGGTGCGGTTCGCCGCGTAGCCGAGCCATCGGTCGCGCCCCGGCTCGCCGGCGTGCGGCTCGTAGCCACTCGGGAACGTGAGGTGCTCGTAGCCGACGTTCAGCACGCGGGCCCGGGTGAGCATCGTGCCCATCGGCACTTCGGGGTTGACGTGGTACGCCTCGGGGTCGTCGAGCCAGCCCCGCTCGCCCCACATGGCGTGGGAGGCGGCCATGTCGGCGCCGGCACGTTCGTAGTCGTCGCCCTTCGGGAAGAGCTTCGGGTTCTTCATGGCGGCCATGAGAACCTCATCGAGCAGCACCTGGGCGGCGAGGCCGATCGTCGGCTTGCTCTCGCCGCGGCCGGGCAGCCGGCTCGTCGCCCATGACCTGGCGAGGAAGGCAGCCGTGCGAGGTGCGGCCTGTGCGACCCCAACGGTTCGGGGATCCCGAAGGATGGCGCGGGCTGACTGCATCGGACTGGCGATGCGGCCGACGCTAACTGACGGCACTCACCTCGGGGTTGATCGCGAGCGTCAGCTCGGTCCACCGGTGGCCGGCGACCTTCGCCAAGGCGAGGAGCTGGCGGCGCTCGCGAGCGCGAAACGCTTTGCCCTCGCGGCCGACCACCAGGGCCAGCGCCCCGCCGGGGAACAATGCGAAGGCGACATCGTCGGGACCGGCATCGCCGTTGGCGGCCGTCGCCGACGACGAGCTGCCGCCGAGAAAGGCGGCCAGCCACGCGGGCTCGGGTGACTCGCCCGTACCGGCGAGCAGGGTGCCGTCCTCGGTCGAGACCAGCACAGCCCAGTCCGCCGCGAAGTCGCGCTGGGCCTCGGCGGTCAGCACCCGGAGCAGGTCGTCGACTTGGGTCTGCTGGACGAGGAGGGCCGCCGTCTCGAGGGCATCGAGGCGCGGATCGGGCAGGGCCCCGTCGACAGCGCGGACCTCCTCCACGTCGACACCGTCGACCTGCCCGACCTCGTCGACGAGCAGGGGGACGAGCTTCTCGCTGGGCAGCTCGACAGCCAGCTCGTCGATGGCCCGCCCGCCGCCGGTCTCCAGGATCTCGATCCCGACCAGGTCGCCGCGCACGGCGCCGATGCGGCTGGCGACGGCGCCCAGGGCACCCGGGCGGTCCGGCAGCCACACGCGCAGGACGAAGGTCGGCACGCTTGTAAGCCTACGGACGCTTTGTAAACAGGCGGTTACCCGCCTGTTAGCGGTGTGGGGCGCTACGC
The DNA here is from genome assembly GCA_019243595.1 of Acidimicrobiia bacterium. Classification (GTDB taxonomy): domain Bacteria; phylum Actinomycetota; class Acidimicrobiia; order Acidimicrobiales; family AC-14; genus CADDZP01. The sequence goes on along the minus strand of JAFAUA010000307.1, from coordinate 2,761 downwards.
GGCTTCCCAGACGTCGGTAACAGCGTCGACCTGGACGAAGCTGTCCTGGCCGTTGACGAAGACCCAGAGCTTGGCCTTGCCGGCGAGCACGAGCTGGCAGTCGTCGATGCGAGAGCCGTCGACGAGGGCCACGTTCACCTGGCGCCCCTCGAGCTTGTTCAGCTCTGCCCGACGTTCTCTGGTCATCGCATGTCAGATCGGTCCCCAGGGGGGCGCGGGTAATGGGCCATTCGGCCCCTTTCCCCTTCGTGGTCGAAAATACGACCGCGCCTCTTGACGACCGCGCTGCGCAGTCGTACCGTCCGAAGTGGCCCCGAGAAGGACCGACGGGAACCCCGAAAGGGGCCCCCGTTGAAGCTTTCTCGGGGCTACTTGTTTGCTCAGCCCTGCCGGACGTCGGTGGCGACGATCGGCATCGGGAGCAGCGCCCCGTCGGAGATCCGGCGCAGGAGATAGCCGGCCCGGTCGACGCTGACGACCTCGAAGCCGCCGGCCCACGAGCCGAAGCTGTTGCGGACGCGCACCCGCGTGCCGCATGGGAGCACGGCGGACGCGGGTCGGTTGGTCGCTGCTGCGCGGCTCACCACCAAGGTCCTCGACCCTACGGACGTCGTGCTTGAGATGGAAGATTGACAACGCGTCATTTTCCAGCTGGTTACTGGGCGTTGACACCCCGGTCAGCGCGACGATGTCGCCATGCGCACCGAGGATTTGATCCTGATCAGCGTCGACGACCACGTCGTGGAGCCGCCCGACATGTTCGAGCGCCACATCTCCGAGAAGTGGAAGGACGAGGCGCCGCGTCTCATCCACCGTGACGACGGGTCCGACGCCTGGCTGTTCCAGGGCAAGGAGCTGCCGAACATCGGCCTGAACGCCGTCGCCGGTCGCCCGCCCGAGGAGTACGGCCTCGAGCCGACCTCGTTCGAGGAGATGCGAGAGGGCACGTGGGACATTCACAAGCGTGTGCGCGACATGGATGCCAACGGCGTGCTCGGCTCGATGTGCTTCCCGTCGTTCCCGCAGCTGTGCGGTCAGCTGTTCGCCCGCACCAAGGACAAGGACCTCGCCCTCGCCGTCCTGCAGGCCTACAACGACTGGCACATCGACGATTGGTGCGGCTCGTATCCCGAGCGCTTCATCCCGCTGGCCCTGCCGGCGCTGTGGGACGCCGACGTGGCGGCCGCCGAGGTGCGCCGGGTCGCCGCCAAGGGCGTCCACGCCATCTCCTTCTCCGAGAACCCTGAGAAGCTCAAGCTGCCGAGCTTCCACAACGAGTACTGGGATCCGTTCTGGAAGGCGTGCGCCGACGAAGACATGCTCGTGTGCCTGCACATCGGGTCGTCGTCCCAGCTCGTGGTCACCGCGTCCGACGCGCCCATCGACGTCCTGATCACGCTGCAGCCGATCAACATCGTGCAGGCGGCCGCCGACCTGTTGTGGTCGCGCGTGCTGCGCACGTTTCCCACGCTGCGCTTCGCGCTGTCCGAGGGCGGCATCGGCTGGATCCCCTACTTCCTCGACCGCGTCGACTGGATCTACGAGCGCCACCATCCGTGGACCGGCCAGGACTTCGGCGACCAGCTGCCCAGCCACGTGTTCAAGGAGCGGATCGTCACCTGCTTCATCGACGACCCGACGGGGATCGAGATTCGCCACCGCGTCGGCATCGATTCGATCTGTTGGGAGGCCGACTACCCGCACTCGGACTCGACGTGGCCCACGTCGCCCGAGCGCCTGATGAAGTCGCTCGACGGCGTCCCCGACGACGAGATCGAGAAGATGACGTACCGCAACGCCATGCGTCATTACCGATATGACCCCTTTGCCCACACTGCCAAGGAGCAGTGCACGGTCGGCGCCCTGCGGGCGCGCGCCGCCGACGTCGACGTGCGGCCTGTCAGCAAAGGTCGCCGCGAGGTCCACGACGTCATGGCCGCGGACCTGCTGAAAAAGCGGTAACAACCCGCGCTTTTCCTCCCCTACGATGTGCGCCCGGGGGAGGGGATGATGTCAGCAGACCTGCACCACAACGACATCACAGCGACACGCGAGGCCGACCTTCGGCGTTTCCATCTCGCGCACCTCGCGCTGCGTACGCACGCCGACGACATCTGCCGGGCCCTGGCCGCCCTCCGGCCCGGAGAGGTCGAGAAGGCGGCCGCCATCGGCCGTCTCTGGATGATCTACGAGGCCGCGGCGCGCGGCCACGACGTCGCCGAGTCCGCTCTGTGCTGGCCGGTCGTCGTCGAGCGCGATCCGTCGTTCGCCGAAGTGCAGGCCGACATGGACAAGCAACACCAGGTCGTCGACGAGCAGGCGCGCACCGCATCGAACGCCTTGAACCGCCTGGCCGAGGAAGCCTGCCGGGCCACGATCGCCGACGCCGTCGAGGCCATGGCCGCCCTCCGCCAAGGCATCGAGGACCACTTCATCGACGAAGAGGACCGCGCCTTCCCCCGCCTCGCCGCAACGTTCACCGACGAAGACCTCGACGCCCTCGAGCGCCGTCGCCACCGGATGCCCAAGGACATGCGGGTGATGTTCATCGCCGCCGAGGACGGCGCCGCCCGACGGGCCAACGCCCGAGATCTTGTGGCGGCCCTGCCGCTCGGCGACCGCATCCGCCTGGCCCTGTTCTGGCGCCGCCACTACCGCAAGATCGTCGCCCCCGTCCTCGCCATCAAGTAAGCGGGCCGAACCGCAAAACCTCTCCGATCCCATAATTCTCTGTCGAGAACGGGCACAAACAGAGCACGAG
>JAFAUA010000533.1 GCA_019243595.1 Acidimicrobiia bacterium | reverse complement strand
ATCTCGAGCACGGTCTCGGCGGCCTCGGCCCCCAACACCTCTCCGATGTCCTCGTCGTGCTCCGTTTCGGCCCGTTTTTCGGCCGTGGTTTCAGAATCGGAGAGGCCTTCGGGCAGATCGGGCTCGGGCTCGGACCCCTCGCCAGGCCGATCGCCGGCGTCGGCAGGCCCCGGCTCGGCGCCCATGCCGCCGCCTTCTCCGGCTTCGGCCAGCTCGGCCGCCCGCTGGCGGCTGGGTAACAGGCCCTGTGGTCGGAAGATCATCATCAGCACCAGCGCGGCGCCGAAGAGCAGCACCCGGTACTCGGTGACGTCGTGTGCGTGGCCACCGGTGATGTCGTTGAGCCAGCGGGTGATCGTGCTGCCCGCCGCCGCGTTGCGCAGGTACTCGGGGATGAAGGCGATGGCGAAGGCGCCGGCCATGACGCCGGGGATCGACCCCATGCCGCCGAGCACGACGGCGGCGAGCACGATTACCGAGAAGAAGAACGGGAAGTTGTCGGGGTTGATGTAGCTGACCTTGCTGGCGTACAGCCATCCGCCCAGGGCGCCCGTGGCCGCGCCCACGGCGAAGGCCCACAGCTTCATCTTGAAGCTGGGCACGCCCATGGCCTCGGCGGCGTCCTCGTCCTCGCGGATGGCGTCCCAACCCCGTCCGACGCGCGAGTGCGTCAGACGCACGGAGACGACGATCGCCAGCACGATCGCGGCCAGGGCTAGGTAGTAGTAGGGCAGGGCGTCGAACTTGAAGTGGACGTTGCCCAGGCTGCTGGGGTGGGGGATGTCGGTGATGCCGCGGGCGGCCCCGAGGGACGTCGTGTTCTGGGCGACGATGCGCACGATCTCGCCGAAGCCGAGCGTGACGATCGCCAGGTAGTCGCCCCGGAGGCGCAGCGTCGGCGCGCCCAGGACGACGCCTGCCAGCATGCAGAGGGCGATGGCGACGGGAATGGTCTGCCACGCCGACCAGTGCGCGCTCGTCGTCAGCTTCGCCGTCGTGTAGGCGCCGACCGCGTAAAAGGCGACGTAGCCGAGGTCGAGGAGTCCGGCGAACCCGACGACGATGTTCAGGCCGAGGGCCAGCACGATGTAGATGCCGACGGGGAAGAACAGGACGCTCTGCCAGTAGTTGGAGAGCGTCCTCGGATAGAGGATGGCGAAGGCGAGGGCGGCCAGCGCCACCAGCGCCTTCGCCCATCTCGGGAGTCCGAGCCACCATCGGCTGACCGGGTCGACGAGCGAGACGCGCCGCCGGACCGCGGCCACCCGCGCTCCGAACGCGCTCACGCCCGCGCCCTGCCGAGCGCTTCGCCGAGGACGCCCGTCGGCCGGAACATCAGCACCACGACGAGGACGGTGAAGGCGAACACGTCCTTCCACTGCCCGCCGAGCACGGTGGCGCCCCAGTTCTCGAGCAGCCCGAGCATCAGACCGCCGACCAGCGCGCCCCGGATGTTGCCGATGCCGCCGAGCACGGCGGCCGTGAACGCCTTGATGCCGGGGATGAAGCCGATGTCGAAGCGGGCGGTCTCGAAGAACACGCCGTAGAGGGCACCGGCGGCGCCGGCGGTGAGGCCGCCGAGCAGGAACGTCACGATGACGATGCGGTCGATGTTGACGCCCATGAGGCTGGCGGTCTCGGGGTCCTGGGCGACGGCCCGGATGCCGCGGCCGAGGCGCGTGCCGTTGACGAAGCGGTCGAGGGCGAACATCAACACGAGGGCCGACACGACCACGAGCACCTTGTCGGTGCGGATGTTGGCGCCGAAGAACGAGAACAGCTGGGTCTTGGCCAGCACCCGCGGGAAGCCGAGGACGTCGCGGCCGTAGCGGGCGGCGAACAGCTCCTGCAGGAACAGCGAGATGCCGATGGCGGTGATGAGGGCTGCGAGCCTGGGCGCCTTCCTCCGGCGCAACGGGCGGTAGGCGATGCGCTCCATGGCCACGGCGGCGACGCCGCTGCCGAGCATGCCGGCGAGGGTGGCGACGAGGAGTACAGCGAACAGCACGAAGCCGGACTTGGTGGGGTCGGCCGACTGGATGCCCATTGCGTGCATGGCGAACAGGCTGCTGAACACGCCGATCATGAAGATCTCGGAGTGGGCGAAGTTGATCAGGCGGAGGACGCCGTAGACCAGCGTGTAGCCCAGCGCGATCAGCGCGTAGATCGACCCGAGCGTGAGGCCGTCGATCGTCTGCGGCCAGAACTGGTGGTACAGACAGCTGAAGCAGGCGTTGATTCGGGATTCTCCTTCGGAAATGCGACGGGGGGCGCCCCGTTCAGGCGCCCCCCGTCAGTACCGCTCTTGCGTCGTTGCCTACTTGCTCAGGTCCACGGCCGAGCCGAGGAGTGCGAGCTTGCCGCTCTTGACCTCGTACACGAACACGTCGCCCTTCTGGACATTGCCGTTGGCCTGGAACTGAATGACCTTGGAGATGCCGTTGTACGACGTGTTCTGCAGGGTGTTCACGTAGTCGAGGAGCTTGGCCCTCGTCGTGTTTCCGGCCTCCACGCCCTTGATGAGGATGTTGGCGGTGTCGTAGCCCTCCGACGAGTACGTGCCCGCGTCCTTGCTCCACTGGGACTTGTAGTCGGTGGCGAACTTGCCGAGGTCGCCGCCCGCGTCGGTGGTGGCCAGCTTGCACGGACAGGTGATGAGGGCGCCCTCACCGCCGGCCGCGCCCGACGACACGATGAAGCCCGGATCGAGCGAGCCGTCGCCGCTGATGAACGTCGCCTTCACGCCGGCGTCCGTCAGCTGCTTCTTGAGCCGCCCGGCGTCGGAGTAGTAGCCGCCGTAGAACACCATGTCGACGTTGCCCGCCTTGACGTGGTTCACGGCCGCCGAGAAGTCGGTGCCGCCGGGCTGGACGGCGTCGGTGACGGACGCCTTGATGCCGGCCGCGTCGAGGTTCTTCAGCACGCCGTCCCACAGGCCCTTGCCGTAGTCGCTGTTGTCGTGGATCAGGGCGACGGTCTTGGGCTTGATCTTGGCGATGACGTAGTCGGACACGCCCTTGGCCTGCACGTCGTCATCGGGGATGACCCGGTGGAAGACCTTGCCGCCGGGAACGATCGTCGGCAGCGCCACGTTGGTCGCCGACGGGCTGACCATCACCAGGCCGGCGTCGTTCAGCGACGGCAGGACGGCCTTGGTCTCACCCGAGAACGTGGGGCCGACCACGGCCAGGATCTGGGTGTCGGCCTCGTACTTGGCGGCCTGGCCCGGTGCCTGGGCGGGGTCGCCCTGGGTGTCGAAGTCCTTGAGGACGAAGTTGTACTTGCTCTGCGCGGCGTTGGCCTACTTGACCGCCACCGCGGCGCCGTTCCGGCTGTTGATGCCGAGATTGGCGTTCGCTCCGGTGAGGGGCCCGACGAAGGCGAACGCAACCGTCGTCTTGCCGCTACTGCTGCTCGAGCTCTTGCTGCTGCCCCCGCCGCACGCGGCGAGGACGACACCCATCGCCGCCACGATGACCAATGCCCGGCTGAATCCGCTGGTATGCCGCCGCATAACCGCCTTTCCTCTCAATTAGCCCGCCTTGCGGGCGGAAGCATGGCACAAAGAGCTCGACCGGGCGCGTCCGGTCGTCGTCTACTGCGCCAGCGGCGTGCGGTCGTCGATCGCTGCCTCGCTGCTGCGGGCCAACGGGTTCGGCGACGTCGCCGA
>JAFAUA010000461.1 GCA_019243595.1 Acidimicrobiia bacterium | reverse complement strand
GCTGCTCGCGGAGGACGACCGGGGCCCGGTCATCCTCAGCCGCGCCGACAACGACCAGATCGCGGCGGCGACAACGAGGAGCCCGAACGGGACGCGCACCGGCCACACCGTCGTCTGGCGCCCGCGCCTCGACCGTCCGGGCCGAGTTCTCGTCGTCACCGCGGGAACAGCCGACCTCCCGGTCGCCGAGGAGTGCGTCGCCACCCTCGTCGGCTACGGCTTCACGCCCCACCTCCTCACCGACGTCGGCGTCGCCGGCGTGCACCGCCTCACCGCATCAGTCGACGAGCTGCTCGACGCCGATGCGGTCGTCGTCGTCGCCGGCATGGAGGGCGCCCTGGCCAGCCTGGTCGGCGGCATCACGCCCGCGCCGGTGGTCGCCGTCCCCACGAGCGTGGGCTACGGCGCCGCCCTCGAGGGGGTGACCGCATTGCTCGCGATGCTGTCGTCCTGCGCCGCCGGCCTCACCGTGGTCGGCATCGACAACGGCTTCGGCGCCGCCTGCGCGGTGGCCCGGCTCCTCCCCGGCTGACCAGACCGATGCCGATGTCCACCCTGGCCTGGTTCCACTGCTTCTCCGGCATCGCCGGCGACATGGCGCTGGGCAGCCTGGTCGACGCCGGCGCCGACCTCGACGAGATCCGCCGGCTGCTCGAGCGACTGCCGATCGGCGGGTGGGCACTCGAGGCCGAGGCGGTGCTGCGCGCGGGCGTCGGCGCCACCCAGGTCCACGTCCACACCGAAGAGGACGGCGTGGTGCGCACCTACGCCCACATCTCCGGCATTGTCGACGAGGCCCGGTTGCCCGACCGGGTGCGCGATCGGGCCCAAGCCGTGTTCGCGGCGATGGCCGAGGTCGAGGGCCGCCTGCACCGACGTCCGCCGGCCCAGGTCCACTTCCACGAGCTGGGTGGCATCGACGCCATCGTCGACGTGGTCGGCACGTGTGCCGGCCTCGAGCTTCTGGAGGTCGACGAGCTCTGGGCCAGCCCGATCGCGACGGGCACCGGCATGGTGCGCTCGGCTCACGGCATGCTCCCCAACCCCGCGCCCGCCGTCGTCGCCCTGCTGGCAGGTGCCCCGACCTACGGCCGCGACGTCAATGTCGAGCTCGTCACGCCGACGGGCGCCGCCCTGGTGGCTGCGTTGGCCGTGGGCTACGGGCCGCTCCCGCCGATGACGATCGCCGCGACCGGGTTCGGCGCGGGCTCGCGCGACCTCGACGGCCTTCCGAACACGACACAGGTCGTCCTCGGCGAGGCGACCGGCGACGGGCTCGAGCCGGGGCGCGACGAGGGCCAGCCGGTCGTGCTCCTGGAGGTCAATGTCGACGACGCCACGGGTGAGACGCTCGCCCACGCCGTCGCCGCCCTCCTGGACGCGGGCGCCCACGACGCCTGGGTCACGCCGATCGTGATGAAGAAGGGTCGTCCGGCGCACACGGTCAGCGCCCTGGCCGACCCGGCGCTGGCCGAGCAGGTCAGCCGGGTATTGGTCGGCGAGACCGGATCCCTCGGCGTGCGGGGCCAGACCCTCCGGCGTTGGCCGGCGGCCCGGTCGACGAGCGAGGTCGAGGTTGACGGGGTGCCCGTGCGGGTGAAGGTGAGCGTCGGCCGGGTCAAGATCGAACACGACGACGCCGCCCGAGCGGCCCGCCGGGCGGGCCTGCCGCTCCGCGAGGTCGTCGCTCGGGCCGAGGCGGCGTGGCGGCGACGCCAGGCCGATGCCGGTCCCGGGCCGGGCGACGATGCCGGCTGACCTGGGGAAAACTTGGGAACCCCAAAGGGCCTTGCCCCGGCGGGGGCCACGTAGGAGACTGTTCGGCACTCCCTCTTAGCCGAGTCGGAGTACGGAAAGGCCCCCTCCTCCTCGCCAGGGGGTCTTTCCTGTTCTCAGGGAGTGGTGCAGGCACCACTCATGCGGGTGCCGCTGGCTGGATTGTGCGCAGACGTCGTCCGTGCTGAAGTCGTCAGTGGCGTGCTGCGCGCCGTCGGGTTCACCTCGAGCCAATCCGTGCTCACGCTCACGGCGATGGCGTTGGTGATCGCGGTGATAGGCGCGGCCGTCGGCGCCGTGTTCGGCCTGGTGGCCGGGAACGCGTGTGGCGGACGCTCGCCAACGGTGTGCACGTCGCCCCCGACCTGCGGCTGCCGGTCGTCGCCCTGGTCCTGGTCCTCCCTGTCGCCGCCGCTGCTGCTGCCGTCATCGCCGGTATCCCCGGCTGGCGAGCGGCGCACATCGACGTCGCCGAGGTGCTGCGGACCGAGTGAGCGGGAAAAACTGCGTGTCGCCAGCGGCTGCCGGGGTAGGGAACCGGCGTGCTCACCGCCCAGTTTCACGCGCCCTGTGCCGTGTGCGGTGTCTCGAGCTCCGATGGGCTGTTCCCGCCGGCGTCGGTGGAGTCCGAGGCGTACCGCCCGGTCGCCTCTCGGGTCCCGCTCTGCACCGAGCACAAGGTCCAGTTCCTCCGAGGGGACCTGGCCTTCCCGCGGTGGTGTCACGCGTGCGACGCCTACCGGGCCGATGGGCACGCCCATCCGCCCAGCCGCCCCAGACGCACGCCGGCTTAGGCGGTTCCGCTACGGGTTGACGGTCTGCGTCTTGGCGTTGGAGAGGCTGGGGTTGAAGACGGCGTCGCCGCTGTAGCCAGCCTTGAGGCTGTGGCTACCGACCGAGAGCGCCGAGGTCGTGAACGCGGCGTGGCCTGACCCGTCAACATTCGCCGAGCCGATGACGTTGCCGCCGTCGAAGAACCAGACGGTCCCTGTTGCGCCCGCACCTGTGACGGTCGCGGTGATCGTGACCGCCTGACCCGACGTCGAGGGGTTGGGTGACGTGGTCACCGCCGCCGACGACATCTTGCCGCCGGTGTGGTTGACCTTTTGGAACAGGGCAGCCGAGGTCTTCGGCGAGAAGCTCGCGTCCCCGGAGTAGGCGGCGGTGATGACGTGGCCGCCCGGCGGAAGGGCGATGGTGAGCTGTGCCTTGCCACTCACAACCGCCACCGGCGGGGCGAGGGCCGTCGAGCCCTCGTAGAAGGTCACAGAGCCACTTGGCGTCCCTGCCGTACTGGTCACCGACGCCGTGAACGTCACTGAGCTCGGGGCCGTGACCGCGCTGCTCGACGACGAGAGCGTGACCGTCGGCGGCGCGTTGTTCTGCGTCTGTGTGAACACCGGCGACGTACTGCCGCCGAAGGTGGTGTTACCGGCGTAGGTGGCCGTGATCGGGGTGCTCACCTTGGTGAACGTCTTGGTGACCTGGGCGGTGCCGCTGCTGTCGAGCGTCACGGTGCCGAGGCTGGTCGAGCCGCTCTTGAACGTGACCGAGCCAGAGGGGATCCCGCCGGGGCTGGTGACCGTCGCCGTCAGGGTCACCGGCGATCCGTACGACGCTGGATTCGCCGACGAGTTCAGCCCCGTGGACGTGCCCGCCTTCGTGACTGTCTGGCTACGCGTCGCCGATGCGCTGGCGTTGTAGTTGCCGTCACCCGCGTAGCTGGCGCTCAGCGTGTGTGAGCCAATGGCCAGCCCCGAGGTTTGGAACGTGGCCTGGCCGGTCCCGTCGACGTTGGCGGTGCCGAGCACGGTCGAGCCGTCCTTGAAGGTGACCGTTCCGGTCGGCGTGGCGCCGGGGCCGCTGACGGTCGCCGTGATCGTCACGGTGCTCCCGTAACCCGATGGGTTCGGCGAACTGTTGAGTGCCGTCGTCGAGGCGGCCTTGTTGACGGTCTCGGTGATCGCCGACGAAGGGGAGCTCGGGGGAAATGTCGAGTCGCCGAGGTACGTCGCGGTGATGCTGTGGCTACCGCCGGTCAGGGACGAGGTGGCAAATTGGGCCTGGCCGTTCGAGAGTGTGCCGCTGCCGATCTGGGTCGTCCCGTCGTAGAAGTTCACCGTGCCAGTCGGCGTTCCGCCGTCCTGGCTCGTCACCGTCGCCGTGAAGGTGACCGTCGAGCCGTAGGTGATCGTGCTCGCCGAGGACGAGACGCTGGTGATCGGCGGCGTCAGCGACTTGGCGACCGCCGGGCCGACGTTGCCGGCACCGTCATTGGCGGTAACCGTGTACTGCGTCGGGTTGAGCGTGTTGGCGCCGGTGTCGGTGAACGTCGTTGCCATCGTGGTGCCGAGCACCGTGCCATTGCGTGCGACCGTGTAGCAGCCGACCCCGTAGCCGGAGCCGTCGGTCGCCGGCTGCCAGTTGAGCGTGACGTTCGACGACGAGTTGACGGTCGCCGTGAGGTTGGCAGGAGCGGACGGTGGAGTGTTGTCCGGCGGCTGCACGCGATTGAGCGCGTGGTCATAGGCGTTGAGGCCGGCCATGGTGATCGTGGGATCGCTCGAATACTGGCCTGGGATCTCGACCGAGTTGGCACCGAGGGACACCGCACTCGTGAGCGTGTTGCACAGGCTGCCGATCACGGTGCTGCCCGCCGTCTGGAAGGTGATCGGCGAGCCGGCGTTCTTGATGGCGTTGTACATCGAGGTGTAGTTCGCGCCCTGTGCCGTCGAGCGGAGCGAGTTGTTCTCGAGGACGCACAGCGAGCCGAGCGTGGTTCGGCAATAGCTGATCATCGACTCGGTGTACGACTCATCGGTGTTGTCCGTGCCGTCAGGGTTGATCTGTTGGTACGGGTTGAAGGACAAGCTCGACGGCGTCAGGTTCCACACCAGCTTGGCCTCGTCGATCTGCGCTGTCTGACAGGCCTTGTCCGCTGCGACCGTGTACCCGGCAGCCAACAGATTGTTCTTGGTGTTCTGGCTGCTGGCGGTGCGCAGGAAGGGTTCGACCGTCGAGAGGGTGCACCGGGAGATCGTGACGTCGCGGATCACATCGACGCCGTCGTAAAGCGTCGCCAGCTTCGATTCGAAGTCGTTGTAGGCGGCGCCAAAGTTGGTCTCCCAGAACCGGCCGACGGTGTCCGGAGTGCTGTCTGGGGTGTTGGGATCCTGCGTGTCGTGCACGGCCACGGCTGTCCCCGGGCCGTCGAGGTTCTTGGCCCAGTCCGGCGCACCGGTTCCGGAATCGATGCGCACTTTGATTGCTTCGGGAACGGGATGGCTGGCGTTCCAGGTGTGCACGGCGGCGATGGCCTGGTCGATCTTGTTGTTCGGGGTGATCGGCCCGCCCGCCGCGGTCTGCAGCTCGGCCCACGTCACGCGCACGACATAGTTGTTGACGACCGACTCCCACCCGGAGAACGGCTTGCCGTTTCGGTCGGTGATTCCGCTGAGCGGCGACTTGGTGGTGATGGCCGCGTGGGCTGACGGCGCATTGACCACGAAGGTGAGAAGGGCCGCGGTCATGCCACAAATCAGGGCAATGGCCATCGAGCGACGTCCCGATCGCGCTCGCTGCGTAGTTGTCCCGACCATGGCCGTCCTCCTGCGAGCCGCCTCAAATGCTACGGCCAGCTCGTCGGTGCCGTATCTAGTCCTTATTCGGCACGAGTCGTACCCAGGCTGAGCGTCTGGCGGCCCGATTCACACTCGGTTTCACGTAGAGCGCACGAAATCGGCAACTTGCGCGCCGCGAGGACCAGAAATGCGACGACGGCCACGCCGGCGGCGTCGAGCGAGACGGGTAGCGGCGCCGCGCGCGGCAGCCAAATGCACGCTGCCGCCCCACCGAGGAGCGCGATGGCCACCGCGGCGTTTGTCGCGCTCCGAGCTGGGCGCCAGCGTGCGATGAGCATCCCGACCGCCATGACGGCCACGCCAGCAGCCAGATCCAAGTAGTAGTGGTTGGCAGTCACAACCACGGCGACAACGATGAGTGCGACGTGGGCAACGAGCAGCGCTCGCGCCCACTTCGACCGCAGGACCGGCCACAACGCACAGAGCGCCCATGAGGCGTACGCGGCGTGCAGGCTCGGCATCGCCGCGAAGCCGTTGTAGAGGTCGGGCACAAAGGCGTGGTCCACGCCCGATGTCGTGACGTTGGTGAAGTGGAAGGCGGCGGGGAGGAGGCGCGGCGGCATCGTGGGAAACAGCGCAAAGACACCGAGGGCGAGGGCACTGGTCCACCCGAGCGCATTGCGCCACATGAAGTACCGGACCCGGTCGCGGCGATACAGGACAACCAGCGCCACGGCCGGCACGACGAAGTGTGCGGTGCCGTAGTAGAAGGCCGCGGCCCGCATGACGTCCGGGTGCGCGACCGCAGCAGCCTGAACCGTCGCCTCGTTGAAGATCCCGAGGGTTCGCTCCCACGCCACGACGTGCATGGCGTTGCGCTGGGCCGCGGCGGTCGAGCCCCCGACCCAGTACCTGACGACTGAGTACCACTGGTAGAAGCCGGCCACGACGGCGACCTCGACGGCCGCGGCCAGCTTCCAGCGAGGCTCCGCGAACGGAGCGACAACGGGGGGCGCTTCAAGGGGGACTTGGAGCACCGCCGACATTCCCGCAGCCTTGCCGGCGGATCTCCGACCCTTGGGAGATTCACCTGAGAATTGGATGAGCGGTTACGACGTGCGCCGGTGCGCCGTTCTGTTTCGAGCCGCGCGGGGGCGGCCAAAGAGCACTAAAGGCCCGTGGCCCCTACACCGATCTGGCATGTATCGCCAGCGAAGGGTCTTCCGCCTTGCGTCGCCGTTCCCGTCCCGTTTTTCACGGTCTTGCCGCGGTTTTGTCCGCGGCGATGTGCGTTCTCGCGCTCGCGCCGACGGCGCAGGCCACAACGCGGCCGCGCGGTCTCAACCCGCCGAACACCAGCAAGTCACGAATGATCAGCCCGTCGACGCAACCGACCACGCCGAGCTACTACGTCGCAACCACCGGCAACGACAGCGCGACCGGTGACAGCGGGCACCCGTTCAAGCACATCCAACGCTGCGCCGACGTCGCCAATCCCGGCGACACCTGCGTGATCCGAGCCGGCACCTACCGCGAGACCGTCAAGCCGGCCCGATCGGGCGCAGCCGGCAACTCCATCACCTATCGGGCCGAGACGCCGGGCACGGTCCGCGTCGACGGCTCCGACCCGATCACCAGTTGGACGACCGTCGCCACCACCGACGTCGCCTCGCTCGCAACGAACGATTCGTTCATCGCTAACTCGCCGTTTGCTTCCGCCGTGCAGGCAGGGCACGTCTACAAGACCCACGTCGCCGTCGACCCCTCGGTCGCCGAGCCCCAGCTGTACGACGCAGGCCAGGCCATGAGCGAGGCCGCCTTCCCGGATCCCGCGAGCAATCCGCTCGACCCCACGGTCGAGCTGGCGGGCACCGGCTCGAGCGGTTCGAACATCCTCGACACCGCGCTCGTGCAGCCACCCGGCTACTGGAACGGAGCGCATGTATACGTCCAGACAACGTCTACGGCGCTCACCGCCGTCGTCGGCACGTCGACGCCGGGCACCCTCAACTTGTCCGGCTGGTACGGGGCCCCCGCTAGCCAGAACAGCGCGTGCATGAGCGTCGTCGCCGGGTACTCCCGCTACTTCCTCTACGGCAAGCTCTCCGAGCTCAACGCCCCGCGCGAGTTCTTCTACGACCGGGCCTCGCAGACGCTCTACTTCAGCCCGCCCGACGGCAAGCAGCCGGCCGCCGGGGCAGTGACGATGAAGCAGCGCCTGTATGGCTTCGACCTGTCCAACGCGAGCGACACGACCGTGAGCGGCATCAACCTGTTCGGCACGACGATCCGCACGGGCGACGCCAGCCAGCGCGACGTCCTGTCGAGCCTGAACGTCACGTACCCCTCGCACTTCATGGACTTCGCGCCCGATCCCGATCCGACGGTCGGCTACGGCCGCGGTTGCGACTCGCAATTCGGTGGCCTGACCACGACGGGGATCATCCTGCGAGGCACCAGCAACACAGTCCGCGACAGTGTCGTTTCGGGCAGCGCCGGCAACGGCGTCGTCATGCTCGGTGATCACAACACCGTCACCAACAATGTCATCCACGACGTCGACTCGTCGGGTGGTCGCCCCGCCGGCGTGTTCCTGTTCGGCCACGACCAGACGATCTCGAACAACACCATCTACAGCGCGGGTCGGAGCGGGATCGAGTCGACGTTCCTGAACTGGACGTACCTCATGCCGAACAACCGGATCTCCTACAACGACATCTACGGGTACGGGCGACTCGAACAGGACTTCGGCGGCATCTACATGTGCTGCCAGATCGACTTCAGCGGAGGGTCCATCG